>CAJOHI010000007.1 GCA_905234365.1 uncultured Selenomonadaceae bacterium
CAGCAGTTGCTTATGGCGATAAATCAGCAATACGTGAGCAAGTTCAAAACGGTGTATCAGTAAGAATGGCGCTTTTAACTTTAACATTAATTGGCAAGAGAAATGTAGATTAGTCGTATTTAGAAACCGTTTTAGAGGACAATAAATTATGGCAAATTATGACTTAAATATTATTTCAAACTTCGCAACAACAAACACGCCACTCAACTTGATTCATTGCATAGAAGAATTTGAAAGTGGTCGAGACAATATTTACATTCTTGATGATGAGGGCAAATATACCGGTTTTGCAGTGACTAAAAGAAGTTTCCGTAAAATTTGGAATAGTGTTGATGATAGCTTCGTCAATGTTTTAGGAATAAATGAACAACTTGAAAATCAAGAAATTTTGAAACAAACATTAGAGATTTTTTCTAAAAGGCCAAATTTAACCGAAGTTCCACTGTTAAAAAACAATCGTGTAACGGCAGTTATAACACGTTTAAAGCAGAAAGAAATTCATAAATTTAACTGGAACAATATTGTTGATAATACATTGTTGCCGGAAGTACGAAATTATAAAAAAATTTATTTATCTTCGCTTGAAAATCAAGATATTTTGAATTTTTACAACTGCTGGAGTACAAGGCTGCCATTAATTCCACTAAGCAATAATAATCTAATGAATAGCATAGAAGACGAAAATACTTTGCTAATTTATGCTGAGGATTTATTTCCGAATCACAGCAATAAAATTAGTATTTTCGATTTTTGGAACAAATTAGTAACACATGCTTTAAAAAGAATGACGAATTTTTGTTATATTAGTTCAGAATTTGCAACTGTCAAACAGAGTGAAGCACATAATCTTGCACTTTTTATTCAAAAGTTTGATAAAGGTTTTCATTGTGTCAATATCGTTGATAAAGATAATAAATTAATCGAAGTAGTTTTGCGTTCTAATTTTAATGAAGATTTTCCCAAAAAGCATTTTCGCAGACAAACTAATCTATACATTGATTATTCGGAAAATGAAGATGCAATAAAATGGAATATAGCTCAATGCTGCTTCGGAACAACCAAAAGAGAAGTACCGATTATTCGTGAAGGTAAAGTAATTGCTTCTGGTCGATTTGGTAAAGTAACCATATTAGATAGTGCTTCTGCATTGTCATTGCAAAATAGGGAAGGATTATTTCCGCCAATTTATTGGGAACTTATTGATAATGATTTGATAGAAGAATTTTTTGGCGAGCATAAAAAAATTTTGATTTCTTCAGAATATGGCAACCTTATCGGTTTTCGCGAAAGATTTAATGATATTCTGGATATCACGGTTTATGATGATTCTATGCTTGAGAAATATTTATCGGGCGAGTTTGACATGTTGATTTATGAGGCTAACATTTGGCCGGAGACTTCAACAATTAAATATTCCGCAAGAGAAATTTTTGATACATTGCTTAATGAAACATTGCGTCGATATTTACAAAGGAACCACATTCATTATTATTGCCGGATAAAAAATATTAATTCTAAAGAAACTATATTGCATAAGATAAAGCATACCGACATTGAAAAAAAGCCGACTATCATTTTAAATAAAATTTATAATGATTATTTAATACATTCCGATATTCGCAGTAATGATTGGAATTCTATCAATGGAATAAGACACACAGTTGGAAATCCTGATTATTATGAGCGTACAATTTATATTTTTGGACCATGCGTTGCAGCCGGCACATTCGTCAAAGATAGTTTGACAGTGGAAAGTATTCTTCAAAAGATAATTAATCAAAATAATATTCCTTGTAGAGTTGTTAATTGTGGAACTTTTGGAACTACTGTGACGAATAGTTTGTATCGTATAATGGACAATCATTTTAATGAAGGCGATATTATTGTTAATATGAGTGTCAATTACTCTTGGAATAATGAAAGTATTTTTAAGGATTTTCATATCAATGATATTTTTGACCAGTCTTGTTTAAAATATTGCAAAACTTTCGTAGATAGAGGTGGTCTGGGTCATCTTAATTCTGATGGAACAAGAGTAGTGGCAGAATTTTTATGGAATAAATTGCACGGTATATTAGAGGAGAAACTCGAACAGCCAAAGCAGATTGTCAAATCTATGTTTTCTCAATATAACTCATCTTTACGTCGCTTAAATATGAATGAAGACTTGGTTTTATACTTAGATTCATTAAAAAAAGAACTCGTCGAGTCCAAAAATATCGGCGCTATAGTTATGAATTGCAATCCGTTTACTCGCGGTCATCGTTATCTTATTGAACAAGCGTTAAAATCTGTTGATTTTTTATACGTCTTTGTTGTCGAAGAAGACAGTTCGGATTTTTCATTTAAAGACAGATTTGCAATAGTCAAGGCAAATTGCGCTGATTTAAAAAATGTAAAAGTTTTGCCTTCAGGTAAATACATGATTTCCAGTATGACCTTTGCGGATTATTTTCAAAAAGATGACTTACAAGGACAACAAACAATGATCCCGTCAATGGATATTCAGCTTTTTGCACAAGCAATATCACCAACTTTGAATATTAATAAGCGTTTTGTAGGTGAGGAGCCTTTAGATACGGTAACACGTCAATATAATCAAGCTATGAAAGATATTTTGCCAAGTTATGGTGTTGAGTTGATCGAAATTCCAAGATTGCAACTAAATGACGGTGAGCCAATAAATGCTACAAAAGTGCGTAAGTTGATTTTAGACGGAGATTTAAAATCTTGTGAAAAATATTTGACTACTGAAACTTATCTTTACATTAAAAAGAATTTTAAACGTATTTGTAAAATGTTAAAAGAAAGATAAATAATCGGAGGCAATAGTTTGAAACAGTTACATTAGTGCAACGAAAGGAGACGGATTTAAGATATGAGTTATGACTATGACACTCTTGAAGAAGCCGAGTCTAAATATGAAATTATTAACGGTATACATAATGTATTTAAAATGTGGCTAAGTTAATATAAAAATTGTACTTCATTGTAAAGAAAGGTGACTATTATGAATAGCAATATAAAACGTGCGGTAAGTCTTGCAAAACTTAAATCTAAGATATCGTCAACTTTATTGATACATGGCGGTCGAGTGATTGATCCTGAAAATGGTATCAATGACATTGCAGATGTACTTATCGTTGATGGAAAAATTGCGGCAGTCGGTAATGTTGTAAATTTTGAAACTCACGATGAAATTGATGCTACAGGAAAAATCGTCACACCTGGATTAATCGACATGCACGTACACTTTAGAGAACCTGGACAAGAGGCTAAAGAAGATTTTGAGTCCGGTTCAATGGCAGCAGCAGCAGGTGGATTTACAACGGTTGCAACTATGCCGAATACTTCACCTGTAGTTGATACGGCTGCACTCGTCAGAGCGATGAAGAAACGCGCTGAGGACATAGATATTATCAACATTGAAATTATCGGCGCCTTAACAAAAGGTCAGAAAGGCTTGGAACTTGCCGAAGTCGGAGATATGATTGAGGCAGGCGCAGTTGCATTTTCAGACGATGGACATTTTGACAGCAACGCAAGAGTTTTTTTAAATGCGCTTGATTATTTGCATTCATTTAACAAGGTTATAATTTGTCACGAAGAAGAATCTACACTTTGTGAAGGCGGTGTAATGAACGAAGGTCCTCGCAGTGCTTTGTTAGGTTTAAAAGGTCGTCCAACTGTTGCGGAAGATATTGCCGTTGCACGTGATATTTTGCTTGCGGAATACAGCGGCGGCAGAGTTCACATTGCTCATATATCCAGTGCTAATTCCGTTGAATATGTCAGACAGGCGAAAAAACGCGGCGTAAAAGTCACGGCAGAAGTTACACCGCAACATTTGACAATGACTGATGATTTAGTTGATCCTTCAGATGCTTCAACAAAAATCAATCCGCCGCTTCGTGGTCAAAAAGACGTTGTCGCATGTCTTGAAGGTCTTATAGACGGTACGATTGACATGATAGTTACAGATCACTCGCCGCATGCACCTGAAGAAAAAGACAGAGAGTATATTTTTGCACCGAGCGGCTTTCCAGGTCTTGAAACTTCACTTGGTGTATTATTGACAGATTTGTATCATACCGGAAAAGTTGACTTAGTGACTTTGATTTCTAAAATGACGACAAAACCGGCAAAAATTTTTGGACTTAATGGCGGTTCTTTGACAATCGGCAAAAATGCTGATGTTACTATCATTGATCCTAACCTTGAGTGGACAGTTGACGATAAAGAATTTTATACACGTGGCTCGCACTCGCCATTTATTGGCCGTAAACTTAAAGGTCGTGCTATTGGAACAATCGTCAAAGGCTACTTGATTGAAACGAATCAGACAAGAGTTTCGCTCGTTCATTGCGACTAATTATCTTGAGGATTTATCACTATGAAAAAAATATATTATGAACCGGAATATGTCAGTAAATTTATATGTGACGGTTCAAGTTGTGGCGGCGCCTGCTGTAAGGATTGGCAAATTGAAATTGACGCCAAAGCTTATAATCGCTACAGTCAGATAAATTCAAACATTGCAGAATTTATCAAGGGCAAGTATTATATCAATCTCAACGAAAAAAATGCCTGTCCGTTTTTGACTGAAAAGTGTTTATGCGGCGTGCAGCTCTCAGAAGGTGAACCGTTTTTATCCGGCACTTGTCGAACTTTTCCGCGTCGAACTTATGTAATTTATGACTTTTGTGAGCGTACATTATCGCTTGCCTGTCCGATTGCGGCAAAATTGGCGTTAGATGAAACTGCGCCAATTAAATTTCATACCTTTGAGACTGATGATGAAACTGACATGTATAATTCTAATGTACCTGATGATTTAATTGATTATCTTGTCGAGGTACAAATGGCAGGCGTCAAAATTCTTCAAGAACGGCGACTAACGATTGACCAGCGGTTGATTGTCTTAGGATTCTTTCTTGACAAACTCGACGAAATAATTACTGACAAAATCGACTTTGATGAAATTGATAATTTAACAGCGCTGTATCAGAGCGAAGATTTTATTATTAAACAAGCTCCGATGATGTTAAGTAGCGTTCAATATGATGAAGCTGCCTATCAAAAAATTATGCTGGAAGTCTTTGCAAAAGCAGAAATTATTACTCAACCTAAGTTAGAAGCTCGCCAAAAGTATAACAACATACTTGAAAATTACTTAGTCAACGAATTTTTTGGAAATATGTATCCTTGGCGAACAGAAGGCGCTATCAGTCAGAATTATGGTCTTTTTGTGCTGACTTACAAGATTTTTGAAGCACTGATTGGCGAAGGTGAACCGCTGGAGATTATCACGTGGTTTAGCCGAAACATTGACCACGACGTTGAATATTATCGCTGGTTGCAGACGAAAGCCGGCTTAGACATACTCAAAATAATGCGTTTATTACGAAATTAAGACGCATGTTTTGCAAAATAATTCAAAAACATAAATCCGCCGGCATATGATGGAGCATTGACGCCATTAACAACAACTCTGTTTGCATCAGCTTGAGGATTGAGCGATTGTAATAATTTTTCCGGAGACATTGCCAATTTTTCCATATCTGTTCGCCGTTCGTCAGAAATTCCATGTGTCATTTCGGCAGTACCTTCCTTTAACCAGGCAGGTAAATCGTTGAAGTGATCTATATTTGCTGCCATAACTGCATGGGTAAATTCATGCGCTAGGGTACGATCAAGATAACCGGCACGAATATTTCCTTGATTAAAATCGGTGGCACCATCAACATTGTCAGCTTTAAGGTCGTTATAATATTTCATATTGATTCGCAAAGTTAATTCCACAGCTCGACCGGTTGCGATACTGTAAGTGCTGCCGACGAGAGCAAGTGCTGAAGAATCATTACTGATAAATTCAACATTTATTTCGCGGACGCTAGCATTTGGATTATCAAAGCGATAATCGCTGCCATAAGATTGTTCAACCAAATCAAGTGCGCTTTTAATCCACCAAGTGTAAAGTCCATTGATAATATTTTGTTGAGTTGCGTTTTGAGGCGGCGGAACATTTACTGTCAAACCGTCAACTGTAAAACTTGAACCGCTGAATTGTTTAATTGTGCCTTCTTCCTGCACAACGGATTCAGCAGTTTTAACTTTGGTTGTACCTGCGTCCCAGCCAGTTATAGCGCCGGTATCAGCATTATCTAAAATTATTCCGCAGCAATCGCGCAAAAAGTGATCTGCATTATTAACTCTCTTGCAATCATTAATCATATTTTCAATGACTTCTGCAGCGCTGCTGAATCTTGAACTTGACTTAATCGCTTCGTCAACGGCAGCTAAACCTTTGAATTTGGTTTTGTCGAGAACCGACATAAATTTTTTTATTGCCTCTTGCGGCGTTGTACCTTCATAAGCACCGATAATTGTTGAGTTGCCGTTTATATTAATAGTATGCGCCTTGACATTTTTAATTCTGATTCTTCCGTTATCAGCAACCGTAATAATAACATCGTCGGCGTCAATCGAAGCATTCATTATTGGTCTGTCAATGTTTAAAACATCTTCGCCGCCGTAACCGACAATAATTAAATTACTCTGCGAAATGTTATATTGAAAATTGTTGACATCTTTTGAACCGCGAACAGTGTAATTGTAAGCGCCGTTTGTCAAGGTAACGTCAGCAGTTGCGCCGTTATAATATTTGAGTTCGTAATTATCGCCGCTTTCGGCAGTATTGAGCATTAATTTTGTATCGGCACAAATTCTGACGAGATTGGAACCTCTGCCAAATTTAATAGTAGTTTTATCCGCTGACCAAATATCAATCGCATCGTCACCGTCGCCAGTTGCAATGTAAGTATTTTTAGCGCCAGGATTATTGATTATTGAATCGTTGCCGCTGCTGCACAAAACGGTATTGTCAACGGCAAAATCAGCATTGATAATGACATTATTGCCGGCACCTGCGTCAAGCAGAGATTTAACGCCATTGTAATTGTTTATAGTGTCGTTGCCGTTTCCTGCGCTGATTGTCACATTTTGCGGAGAAGATACATTTGGCGCACCAAGTTGAAATTCGTTTGAATCATCATTGCCTGAAACTAAAGTATTGCTGTTTGCAATTACTATAACTGCCATAAACTGTTCACCTCGTTAAATAATTTTAATGACCTAGTTATTTTTAAGGTTCTTACCAATTAATTCCTGCAACGTTCTAAATAAATTTTCAGGTTCAACCGGTTTGGTTAAATGTGCATTCATTCCGGCTTTTAATGAGCGCTGTACATCTTCGTCAAAGGCATTCGCTGTCATTGCAATTATTGGAATGGTTTTAGAATTTGTATGTTCAAGCTCTCTTATTGTTTCTGCCGCTTGCAATCCGTCCATTTCCGGCATTCTAATATCCATTAAAATTGCGTCATAATAACCAGGCGGCGACTTTTTAAACATCTCAACAGCTATTTTTCCGTTTTCGGCATGTTCAGTCAAGATATTTTTCATTGACAAGAGCATAATCATAATTTGTGCATTAACCATCATATCTTCCGCAATTAAAATTCGGCGACCGTCTAAATCTGCAAGGACAACTTCTTTAGCTGCTTTTTTACGGCGCATAATTTGTTGCACTTCATAAATCAAATTATTTATTGTAAGCGGCTTTTCCATGACGGCATCAGCGCCGGCTTCAATGGCTTTTTCCTCAAGTTCAAAGGTATCAAATCCGGTAATCATTATGACCGTTGGAAAATCGCCTAAAATTTCGCGTATAGATTTTGTAACTTCAAGACCATTTTGAATTGGCATTTGGAAATCAATGAGTATTAAATTATATTCTTCGCGCCTTGCGTGTTTTAGGCGAATTATCTCAAGTGCCTTTTCACCGCTTGGACAAGTTTCTGTCTCAATTCCAGATTCTCCTAAAACTGTTCTTGCATGATCGCAGCTTACAGGATCATCATCAATCACTAAAACTTTTAAATTTTGCGGATTAAACACTTCACCTTCAACGATTTGCCGATTTGAATTTTTTAACGGCAGATTTACAATAAAAGTTGTTCCGACGCCTTTTTCAGAATCGACCATTATTGTGCCGTTCATCATCTCGACTAGATTTTTTGTAATTGCAAGACCTAAACCGCTGCCGCCGTATTTTGAAGTTGTAGTTGCATCTTCTTGAGTAAATGCGTCGAAAATTTTCGGCAGATAATTCTTGTTCATGCCAATGCCGGTATCCTTTATGGTGAATCTGAAATTAGAGTGACCTTCATATTGCGCCGTACATTCGACATCTAAATAAATGCTGCCGCCGGTATCTGTGAATTTTACCGCATTGCCGAGAATATTAATTAAAATTTGCTGCAACTTCGTATCGTCACCAATATAGAACTGCTGAATATTTCCACTTATATTACAATGGAATTGCAAACCTTTATCACAACATTGACCATCGACAATACTTTTAATTTGCTCAAGGAATGAATCAAATTCAAATTCCTCGCTCTTTATCGTCATTCTGCCGCTTTCAATTCGGCTCATGTCCAAAATATCGTTGATTAAACTGAGCAAATAACGTGCACTTTGTCCAATTTGGTTTAGATGTTCTTTGAGTATGTCAGATAAATTCGGTTCATGCAGCGCTATATTGTCGAGTCCAATTATAGCGTTCATAGGCGTACGAATTTCGTGACTCATTCGCGATAAAAATGAAGATTTTGCGATATTTGCCGCCTTAGCTTCGTTAAGTGCAAGTTTAAGGCGTTCATTCTGCTGAATTTGTTTGCGCTGAATTTCCGTTGTATCACTTTTTAATAATATATAAAACTCTGCTTGAGGATCAATATTATAAAAATCTAATTGCTTGTAATAAATTTCGCCATCAATGAGACATGCAATATTTACCATGTAAGGCTTTTCCGGTTGAGCATTTTTTTCTATGACATCAAGTTGTAACGCTTCCGTCATAGATTTTTTTTGTGCTTCCGAACCGCTCAAAACTGGTATAACTTGAGTGTTCAAATAATCCTTATAAATGCCACGCTTGGACTTCGGAAATATGCTGCCTTTTTCAATCAATGACGACTCACCGAAAATGACTCCGTATTTGCCGTTGACTATATAGGAAATCATGTCAAATTGACGTGCTAAAATTTTGTCAATGAGTGCAACTTCAACTTTTTCGCGGCTTGCTTCTTGCTCAGAAATGAAGGCAATGACATCGTTGGATATTGGATGACGTGTCAAAACGATTTGAAATTTAACATAACAAAACCGACCATCTTTGCGACGTGAAAAGCAGTATCCTGAAAATTGCGTTCTTCCATTGTTATAACTGGTGATTAATTTATTTCTGTTGAATATCTCGCGAAATCTAAGCTGCTCTTGTTTGATAGGATAATTTTCTGCACGAAGCTGAAACATTTCAGAATAAGGTTGATCGATTAAATCAGTGTCGAATAGGTCTTTGCCTTTCATATCTTCGGTTGTATTACGAGTTAAATTTACTCGAAACATGCTTAAAGTAAATTCATTTTCACGATAGAAAGTATTAACAATCGAATTATAAGCTGATTTTACTCTTTGGGTATAAATTCTTAAAGAAGTAACATCGAAATAGTTGCAGTAAATATAATGTTCGCCAAAATCATCAATGAAAGCGTAATGAATATTACACCATATAACGTTGCCTTTAGTGGTAATTTTGCGAATAGTTAATTCCTTAGTCTTATTTTCTGAAGAACGATTAAGTAACATTTGTTCAACTAAATATCTGTCGTCTCTATGAGTTGATGTTATAAAGCCTTCGCCGTTCATGTAATTAAGCGCTTCATCTTCCGTACATTCCAACAATTTAGCAAATTCTTTTGAGACAAAGATAGATTCAATTCGACCGTTTTCATGTTGATTCACTAACAATGCAGCGCTTTCAATTTGTCGAATTGAGCGCAAAAAATGTATTTTGGAAGATTTCTTTTCATACTCCGAAATATTCGTAAGAAAATATCCAACATAAGGCGAAGGCAAATCTTTAAAAGGTTGAAAATGTACATGAATATCAACTTCAGCAACATAGTAAGAAAACGCAGTCGGCTCCTCAAAATGAGCGTGTTTATCCATTAAATTAAGCAATTCTTTATTTATTATGCTTGTAGCCAAAATGCAGGAACCAATACAAGACTCATTTGGAGTGTAAATATCCCAATATTTTCTCAATTCCGTATTAGCATATAAAATTTTGTAATCACATAATAAGCCGTATTCGTTTAAAAGCGGCTCACATATAACTGTACTAATTGGCAAGTCATCATATTTAATTGTGTCAAATGGTAATGAAAAATTTTGCATTAAAATTCACTCCAATAACAGAGAACATTAAAGTTGTTTGTTAAATGCTCTCATCAATGTTGATTTTAATTTGTCGATTTCAATAGGCTTGCCTAAATGTCCGTTCATTCCTGATTCTATCGCTCTTTGTCTGTCTTCTTCAAAAGCGTTTGCTGTCATTGCTATTATTGGTATTGTTTTAAATTTTTCATCGTCTAATGCTCGGATTGCTGCCGCTGCTTCATAACCGTTCATTATCGGCATTTGTATATCCATTAAAATAATATCATAATCTGCTGCTTGAATTTTTTCGAGTGCAATTTTGCCGTTATCTGCGACTTCAACTTTACAACCCATTTCGTTGAGTATCGTTGACGCTAATATTTGATTTAATTCAACATCTTCAACCAAAAGTACACGCTTGCCTTCAAATTCCTCAACTCTAAAGGAATTATCTAACTTAGATTCTTCATTTTCGTTATTTTTTGTAATATATCTGCTCAAAATGCTCTGTAGGTCTGACAAAAAAAGTGGTTTTGCACAAAAAGCTGTAACGCCGGCTTCTTTGCCTTCTGTTTCTATGTCTGCCCAATCGTAAGCCGTTAAAATAATTATTGGTCGTTCATTGCCAATGATTTTGCGAATCCTTCTGACTGCTTCAATTCCGTTTAAATCCGGCATAAGCCAATCAATTATGTAGCCGTAAAACGGATCTTCTTGCTCAATCGCTAACTTAGTTCTTAAAATCGCTTCTTCACCGGAAGCAGTCCACTCGGAACGAAGTCCAATACTTGCCAACATTTTTGAAAGACTTGCACAAGTGTTGAAGTCATCGTCAGCAATAAGCATTTTTTTACCTTCAATTTCTTGAATTTTGCCTATAACTCTCGGATGACTTGACAATCTGAAAGTAAAATCTAAAGTAAATTCTGTGCCTTTGCCTTCTTCGCTCTCGACGCTGATCGTGCCATTCATCATGTTGACAATATTTTTTGCAATCGCCATGCCTAAGCCGGTTCCTTGAATGCCGCTGACAGTTGAAGTTCTCTCACGTTCAAAAGGTTCAAATACATGCTTTTGAAATTCCTTACTCATTCCAATGCCGTTGTCTCTGACGTGAAATGTATAATTAGCAAAACCTTCAGGTGCTCCGACTTTCTCGACAATCCTAACGCTGATTGTGCCGCCAGGTGCAGTAAATTTAAATGCGTTGCTCAAAAGATTCAGCAGCACTTGATTTAATTGCAATTTGTCACAAAAAATATCTTCGTTGATGACATCAAGAGTATTAATATTAAATTTTATTCGTTTTGACTTAATATCAGACTGCACAATCGCTTTCAAATCTCGCATTATATCAGATAAATTACATTCATGCTCCTCAATGCGAACCTTTCCGCTTTCAATTCGGCTCATGTCAAGTACATCGTTAATAAGACTTAAAAGGTGTTTGCTCGACGTTAAAATTTTTGACAGATAATCCTTTACTAAGTCTTTATTATCCATGTGGTTTAATGCAAGGTTGGCAAAACCCATAATTGCATTCATCGGCGTTCTTATGTCGTGACTCATATTGTTTAAAAATGCAGTTTTTGCCTTACTTGCATGTTGCGCCTGTCTCAATGCGTCAGAAAGTAATTTATGTTGCTTTCTGTGCAGTAATGTCAACGAACATTCCGATATAAGTTATCGGCGTTCCGTCTTCTCGCCTTGATAATTTGCCGGTTGCTCGATACCAGCGCCAGCCTCTGTCTTTAGTCTTTAATTGATATTCAACATCATAAGTTTTGGAACCTGTATAATCTGCAATGGTGTCGTAATATTCTTTTAGTACTCGTTCTTTATCGTTTGGGTGAAGTAGATTTGACCAAGATTCCAACTCATTAGGAAAATCATTTTTGTCGTTGTAACCTATCATTTGGCGAAATTCATCGCTCCAGTAAACCTTAGTCATTTTGCCATTTTTATCAAAATCCATCGCCCATTTGCCGGAACCAAGCATATCGTGCATTATATTAAAAGCAAGAGACTCACGCTCCAAAAGTTCAATACGTTTCTTTTCCATAAGACATCTCCAATCTTGATTTAGTCCGCAATTTGCATTACTAATCACAATTTTAAATGCTTAATTCATTTTATTTATGTGTTCGTTGATTGTAGATATTAAATGTGCAATATCAAAAGGTTTTGCGACGTGACTATCCATGCCGCTTTCCAAACTCATCTTTTTATCTTGTTCACGTGCATTGGCGCTGAGAGCAATTATCGGCAATGTTACGGTATCTTCGCGCCCTAATGCTCTGATTGCTCTGGTTGCTTCGTAGCCATTCATAACAGGCATTTGAATATCCATTAGTACTAAGTCATAATAATTTTTTGAATGATTCTTTATTGCGTCAACTGCATCGCAGCCGTCCGGCACCGACTCAACTAAAAAGCCGCTTTCAGTTAAAATTGTCTCTGCCAGCATTCGATTGACTTCTATATCTTCAACGAGTAAAATTCTATATTTGCCGGCTGCTTTAAAATCTTGCTTCGATTCATTGTCAACTGATTTTGTATCTTGCGGCAATTCTTCACTTTGCACAAGTTTAAGCGGTAAATCAACAGTAAATTTGGAGCCTTCGCCTTTTTTACTCTTAACGCTGATTGAGCCGCCCATAATATCTAAAAGTTTTTTCGTAATGGAAAGACCTAGACCTGTTCCAATATATCCGGTCTGCGTTGAAGTTTCTTCACGTTCAAAGGCAGAAAAAACTCTCTGCAAAAATTCTTCACTCATACCAATACCGTTATCTTCTATAGAAAATTCATAACGAGCGTAACCGGATTGCGAAACTCGTTTTTGGCGTGCTTTGACTTTAATAATTCCGCCTTTATGCGTGAATTTAATTGCATTTCCAACCAAGTTTGTCATAATTCGACGGAAACGAACCACATCAATGAGAACTTCCTGCGGCGGCAAATTTATTTCCTCAACGAATGAAAGATTTTTTTCCTCAATCTGCGCTTTAAACATATCGAAAACAATATCTAACTGCTTATTTAAATCGCAGGCTTCTGTTTTAATTTCGATTTTGCCGTAGTCAATCTTGCTCATCTCTAATAAATCGTCAATGAGTGCAAGCATGTGACGATTAGATTCGTCAAGTTTTTCAAGATAGTCTGATAAAAGTTCAGGTTCATTAATGTGGCGTTTAGCAAGCGCAGTAAATCCCATAATCGCGTTCATCGGCGTTCTAATATCATGCGACATGCTGAATAGGAACGAAGCTTTAACTTCGTTTGAATGTTTTTCACGCTCAAGCGCTATTTCCATATTGAGTTTTTCCGCTAAGTCTTTCTGCAAGCGAAGAATTTGTTCTGTCACGTCACTATAGCCCATAACAACTTGTTGATAATTTGACTCGTCTTTAATCGCGACGACGGATACTTCCATATTAATGACATTGCTGCCAACACCTTTACATCTAAAGCTGAATTTATATGAATCTTCAGCCTGCAGTCTCTCAATAATTCGTTCTCGGCTAATTTCTTTTAAATAAAGATTCCTATCTTCTTCAATAACGTAGCGTTTAGCATATTCCGAGAAAATTATCATCCAGTCTTGTTCTTCGTTATCGCTGATATTTAGACTTTTGACGATTTCATTAAAATAGCTGTTTTGAAGTCTATACGGCCGCATGGTTCTGGTATTCAAATTTAAAAGATAAATCGAATTAAAACCTATGCTTAAACCTTCAATGACTTTTGCACGTCTTACACTTTCGGCGCGTGCCTTTCTTTGATGAGTAATGTCACGGATAAAGACAAAATACACGTCACCATATTTTTCAGTGTGGACGAGCCGACCATAGTCATCAACCCAACGCACTACGCCATCTTTACGAGTGATACGAAATTCAACATAATCCAGCTTTTTATCATTCTCTGCAATTTGATTCTTAATATTTTTTTGAACTTCTTCAAAATCTTCAGGGTAAACAAGACCTTTAAAAGTATAGCCTGTCAATTCCTTAAATTCGTCAAGTGTCTTGCAGCCAAAGATTTCTAATAAAACGTCGTTGGCATATAAAATTTCTTCTTTATCATCAGCATGATATACAAAGAAACCACCGGGCATTTTTGCTGCAAATTCTTCTGTGTTAAAATTTGTTTCGTTCATATAATCACAACTCCAATTTTATTTAATAACACGGTTCAAAGTTTCAATCATCTTGCTCACATCAATAGGTTTAGCAATGTGGTCATTCATTCCGGCTTGTCTTGCCGCTTGAATATCTTCACTGAAAGCATTAGCCGTCATAGCAATAATTGGAATGTTAGCAAGTTTAGGATTTTCAAGTTTTCTTATCGCCTGTGTTGCCTCGTAACCATTCATAACAGGCATTTGAATATCCATTAAAACAGCATCATAATCGCCGACTTTTGACGCTGCAACTTTCTCAACCGCATCTTTACCATCGACTGCCGTATCGACAATAAAACCTGCTTGCATTAAAATCATCACTGCAATTTCTCTGTTTACTTCAATATCGTCGGCAAGCAGTAATTTTTTCGGCATATCAGCTTTAGATTCCGTTGCTTCTTTTGGATTTTCCTCAACGACGGTTTCTTCTTCCTCAACTTCGCCGATCTCAAATTTAACATTGATTATAAATTCAGTACCTTTGCCTTGCTCTGTCACTACGTCAATGGTTCCATTCATTAAATCGACAATGTTTTTTGTAATTGACATTCCTAAGCCGGTTCCTTGAATGCCGCTGACGGTTGAGGTGCGTTCACGTTCAAAGGCTTCAAAAACTTTTTCGGCAAATTCCGGCGACATTCCAATACCGGTATCTTTTACACGCAATTCATAAGCGCCAAATTTTTTATCATCATTTTCAAGCTGCGTCAACTTAACAGTAATTTTGCCTTCTTTCGGTGTGAATTTATAAGCATTGCTCAAAAGATTCAAAAGCACGCGATTTAAACGATTTTTGTCGCAAAGCACAAATTTATCTTTAACATTTGAAGTATCAACAGTAAAATCAATATTTTTCGTCTGCATTTGAGTCAGAAACATATCATAAACTTCGTCAATAGTTTTAACCAAATTGGTGTTAATCGGATCGAGTTCCATTTTGCCGCTTTCAATGCGTCCCATTTCCAAGACATCGTTAATCAATGCGAGAAGGTGCTGGCTGGACGTATCAATTTTTATAAGGAACTCTGCAATTTTAGAAGGTATACCGTCAGGACATTTCGGTCGAGTGCATGTATCGCAGTTTGACCTCAATCTTTTTGCTAATTCAACATAACCCATGATGGCATTCATAGGTGTTCTTATATCGTGGCTCATGTTAAATAAAAACTTAGTTTTTGCTTGACTGCTTTCTTCAGCGTGAATTTTTGCAGAAATTAATTCTTCTTGCTGCTGTTTAAGTTGTTCCTGCTGAGAATTAATAGTTTCCAGATTTTCTTGAAGGCGATTTGTATAAGCCTCACGAACTTGAGAATTTCTATATTGAATAATCGTAAACAGAATCAAAAACATAACCACTAACGTTGCAAACGTAATGGAAGCAAGCAGCCACGGACGATTCTCAACCATTTCTGAAAGTGTCATATTTTCATAACGGTGACTGATCCATTTTTTGTCGAGTTCAGCAAGTCGACCTTCCTGCTGCATTTGTATTAAAACCGCGTTGACATTGACGCGAAGCATGGTATCTTCAGGGTGCATTGCGAGAGTACCGTAAACGTGCATGACGGCGTAACTCGGAAATACATCTTCAATTTGATATTTTTCTAAAAAGACATTGCCGACCTGTATAGGACAAATAACAAACTCAAATTCGCCTTTTTTAAGTTCCTCAAACATCAACTCATAAGAATCAACGTAAGTAATTTCATCATCAAGACCAAGACCAGGCATTGGGTGCAATGAAGCGACACGGCGACCGTAAAGTTCGGCAACCGAAGAAATGGAATTATGACCATAAACTACATATTGTTTTTCAGTCGTCGGAAGTGTTGCAATTATATTTCGATTATTGATAATTAAATCGGATTCCATATTCATGATTATATCTGCTTCTTCGTCCAAAAAGTATTGATTGGCTGAAGTCCAACTCATTAGTTTTAAATCAAGGTTCATTTGCAGACGATTGGCAATTTCGTTCATTAATTCAACATCAAGACCGGTATATTGACCATTCTCATCAATATAAGAGTATGGCGCATAATCCATGTCTGTTACAACATACAAAGTCTTATTAAAACGATTTTCTGCTTTTACTTCAACTTTAGGTGCAGATCTAAAACTATCGGACAGATAAAAATAAAATATCAGAAAAATAAGTGCTAATAACAAAGGTAATGCAAGGATTATTCGTAAAACATTACTTTTTTTATCAAAATAGCTTTTTTTAAGCATATCCGTAGAATTATTCATTGTAAAATCTTCTCCAAACCGAAAGTCAAAACCTTAACGAATCATATAATTAATTATAAAGTATTGTATATTGGTTTTGCAAGTATTTTAGCAAAATAATGAAATATAACTTGCATTGATAAAATTAAAACTTTATAATAAATGTAAATATATTTTAGGAGGTGATCTTTATGTGTAAGAGAAGTATTTCAATTCTCTTGCTGCTGACGATGATGATTGTTTCGTTAGTTGCAAGTGGCTGCGGCGATGACTCGCAGAATGCTTCAACAAATCCCAATTCTTCTGGCAACTCCGGTAAAAAATTAGTCATTTACACTTCAATGAAAGAATCACTAATTGGTGGCATAGTTACAGGATTTAAAGCGAAATATCCAGATATTGACGTGGATTATCAGTCGGCAGGCGCCGGAAAAATTATGGCAAAACTTGCTGCTGAACAACAAAGTGGTCACATTATGGCGGATATAATTTGGACAAGTGAAGTACCGGACTTTTATCAAATGAAAAATGATGGAATGCTGGAAAAATATCAACCAAACGGCTTTGAAGAACTTTTAAATCCTTTTGATGATTATGATGGCTCATTCACGGCAGCAAGATTTGGTACGCTTGGAATAGTAATTAACACTGAAAAAATCACAAAACCGCCTACAACTTGGGAAGAAATTGCAACGGACCCTGCTTATAAAAATTCTTTTGGAATAGCCGATCCTGCACTTTCCGGCACCGCTTATATGAGCGTTGCACTGCTTGAAAAAGAATTTGGCTGGGATTATCTCGTCAGATTGCATGATAATGGCGCAATTAAAAGTAAAGGTTCCGGCCGAGTTATCGACGACACTGCTACCGGCACTTTAAAGGCATGTCTTGGCGTTGATTATATAACTGCAACCAAGATTGATAAAGGTTCAACGTTGAAGATGATTTATCCAAAAGAACTTTTAATGGTTCCAAGTCCTGTTGCGATTTTGAAAAATGCAGATCATGTTGACTCAGCAAAAAAATTTATCGACTATGTTTTAACTCAAGAAGCACAGCAAAAAGTAGCTGACGCCGGAACCGTTCCTATCCGCAGCGATGTTAAGATGCCTGAGAAATACAATTTGCCGACACCGGAAGAAGCGCTGGAAAATGGAATTAAAATCAGCTATACCGAAATATTGCCTAAAAAAGAGGAGACAATTAAAAAATTCTCTGAACTCTTTAAATAAAAACTTCCTAATCAAAATAAAAAATGTCCTCTCGCAGGACTTATTTTTTTGGTAAAAGCGATTTTAATAATCAAAGTAAAAAAATTTGCACATTAATTGCGTTATAATTTAATTGTAAGATTAAAAGCAAAGGAGAATGACAAATGTATGTTTCAAGAGATGATTTGATTGATGTTTTTGAGGATACTGAAAAATTGTATCAAACTGACGAGACGCTGAGAAAGTCTATTGCAGACTCAATCGCAGGCACTAAAATTTACATGGAAGGCGAGATGCCAATTTTACCGCAAAAAAAATTCACTGATAACACTAATGTCACAGTAAATAAGTATCGCACATTTGAAACGGCTCAATTTTTCAAACGCAAGTATCCTGAATTGAAAGTCGCCGTATTAAACTTTGCCTCAGCTACTAATCCAGGCGGCGGCGTCACTCATGGCAGTCGAGCGCAAGAAGAAGCACTTTGCCGCTGCTCAACTCTTTATCCGACTTTAAAAACTAAAACTCTCTGGAAAAAATATTACGAATTTCACCGCAATCGTCAAGATGTTCTCTATACTGACGCTTGCATTTATACGCCTGATATTTTGGTTATTAAATCTGATGAATCAATACCTCAACGTATGCCAACTGACAAATGGATTAAAGTTGACGTTTTAACTTGTGCTGCACCGAATCTCAGAGAAATTCCTAATAAAATGAATCCAGTCAGTGATAAGACTGTTCGTGTCAGCGATAATGAACTTTTTGAAATTCACATTCAACGTGCCAAACAAATTATATCTGTTGCCGCTCATCATGACGTTGATATTTTAATATTAGGTGCATTCGGCTGCGGTGCATTCAGCAATAAACCTAGCGTGGTTGCAAATGCTTATTCGGAAGTTATTCCCCGATTTAACGGCTATTTCAAGGAAATTTGTTTTGCAGTATACTGTCCGCCAAAATCCGGCGACGAAAATTTCAAGGCATTTGATAAGGTTTTCAAAAAATAATCACTTGTCAGGTTTTTCGCCCGGAATATCTTTGATTGCGTCAACGCCTCTATGACCGGTGCGAATCCTCACAGCGTCGTTTAATTCGTAGACAAAGATTTTGCCGTCACCGAATCTGCCTGTTTTTAAAACTTTTTGTGCCGTCTCAATAACCAACTCAACCGGCACTTCGCAAACAACAGTCTCAACTTTAATTTTTGGCACCAGGTTAATATCAAATTCTTTGCCGCGAAACATTTCTTTATGACCTTTTTGAAGACCGCAGCCATAAACTTGACTGACAGTCATTCCAAGTACGCCTATATCATTCAGCGCATCTTTTAATTCGTCGAGTTTTGATGGACGTGTGATAATTTCTATCTTTGTGATTTTCTGTTCCATTTAATTATCCCCAATCAAAATTTATAATCTGATATTATATCCGTGTTCGCCATGCTCATATACATCGAGTCCGATAATTTCTTCGTCTTCGTCAACACGAATGGTAAAAAACTTGCTTACGAATTTGAACAGGATTATTGATCCGACAACTGCAAAAATTATTGCAACTAAAATTGAAATTAATTGAGCAATAAGTAAATCTGTTTCACCGTAGAATAAACCGTTAGCACCGTCAGGATTAATTGCTGTCGTCGCCCAAAGTCCAGTCGCGATTGCTCCCCACATTCCACCGACGCCATGAACACCAAATGCGTCAAGTGAATCATCATATCCGAAACGCTCCTTGAGAATTGCAACTGCAGTATAGCAGACAGCACCGCCGATTAATCCGATTGCGATTGACGGCAGGACATCGACAAAACCGGCAGCAGGAGTTATGGCGACTAATCCTGCAATTCCACCGGAAACTGCACCAATAACTGTTGGCTTGCCTTGACGAATCCATTCCGGCAACACCCAGCCAAGAACACCGGCAGACGCCGCAGCTTGAGTTACTACAAAAGCATTGGCAGCTAAACCATTCGCGCCGAGTGCAGAACCAGCATTAAATCCGAACCACCCAAACCAGAGAAATGCAGCACCGATAACTGTCATTGGCACATTATGAGGAACCATAGCCGTCTTTCCATATCCGCGACGCTTTCCAAGAAGTATGCAAATTGTCAGACCACTTACACCGCTCAAAATGTGAATTACAAGACCACCTGCAAAATCTAATGCGCCGAGTTGTGCTAAAAATCCGCCGCCCCATACCCAATGCGCCATAGGATTATAAATCAGAACTGCCCAGAGGAGCATTAAAACGGCAAAACCTGTGAATCTCATTCTTTCTGCAAAAGCACCAGTTATCAGCGCAGGTGTCAGAGCGGCAAACATACATTGAAACGCGATAAACGCAAGTTCAGGAATTGTGCCACCTTCCAAAATATTGTATCCTACTCCGATTAATCCAAATTTTGACAAATCACCGATTAAGCCGTTGACATCAGGACCGAAAGCCATCGTGTAGCCAATCAGTATGAACTCAACGCTGACCATTCCGAGAATAAACATTGACTGCATAATTGTCGTTAAAACATTTTTGCTGCGAACCATACCACCATAGAAAAGTGCAAGAGCCGGTGTCATTATGAAAACTAACGCGGCACTAATCAGCACCCAAGCTGTATCGCCCATATTAATTGCTGCATTATCCATGACCAAATCATCTCCGTTTGAGAATATCAGGTCGACCTATGAAGCAATTTTAATTTCAAAAACTCATTGTGTCAATGCTTTTAAGCCTTGTATACCTTAATACACTAAAGAATATTGAATGTTGAATATTTGTATTCAATACACATTAAAATTGTGAGGTGATATATATGATTTATGTTATATCAACATTCATGGACACCAGTATAATTTAGCGGTCTATGATGAAACTCGACTTTATCTTTCTTTGTCACTTGAGCATATGGGTTATAAACCGCTTACGATTGATAATAAAAGATTACTATAAAATAATTTATTTAAATATTTACAAGGATCTAATTTAATTATAATTTATATTGCTCCAATTTCCTTTTTTGCCTGATCTTGCAATTTATATAACAAATTCAATGCTTCAATCGGCGTTAAGGTGTTTAAATCTATATTTGTAATTTGTTCCGCTAATTGTGACGAAAACAGCGTTGGCAATTGTACATTTTCACTAGCAGTTATCGGCTTATTTTTTTTTGCCGCCATTTTAACGCCTTTGCTTTTAGCCTCAAGTTCATTTAAAATTGTCTCAGCACGCTGCGTAATAGTTTTCGGAAGGCCGGCAAGTTTGGCAACTTGTATTCCATAAGATTTATCAGCACCGCCAGGCTTAATTCGACGCAAAAATACAACGTCGTTGTCATTTTCCTTGACGGCAACACAAAAATTTTTAATCTTGCCGGATTTGTCACTGTCTGCCAAGTCAGTTAATTCATGATAATGAGTTGCAAATAAAGTTTTCGCATGCAATTTCTTTTCGATATATTCAATAACGGCTTTTGCAATGCTCATTCCGTCAAAAGTCGAAGTGCCGCGTCCAACTTCGTCAAGAATGATTAAACTGTTTTTGGTCGAATATTTTAAAATCTGTGCAACTTCATTCATCTCAACCATAAAAGTTGATTGACCGCTGACTAAATCATCACTAGCACCTACACGGGTAAAAATTCTGTCAACTGGAGTAATGGACGCTTCACGAGCCGGAACAAATGAACCAGCTTGAGCCATTAACGTCAACATTGCAACTTGCCTCATGTAAGTTGATTTACCAGCCATATTAGGACCTGTGATAATCATAATTTCACAAGTTTTATGATTTAAATTCGTGTCGTTTGGCACAAATAAATTATTCGTTAAAATGCGCTCAACAAGTGGATGGCGACCGTCTTTAATTTCAATGGCGCCATTAGTTCTGATTTCCGGTCTGACGTAATTATAATTTGCTGCCGCTTCCGCAAGACTCGCTGTCACATCAATTAAAGCAATTCTTCTTGCCGTATCTTGAATCTGTTCTAAATGCTGCTTAATACGATTGCGAACCTCAACAAAAAGATTATATTCAATCGCAATAATTTTTTCTTGTGCTCCAAGAATCTTAGTCTCAAAATTTTTCAGTTCTTCGGTTATGTATCTTTCGGCACCGGTTAAAGTCTGCTTGCGAATATAATGCGACGGAACTTTGTCAGCACCACTGTTTCTGACTTCAATGTAATAGCCAAAAAACTTACTGTAACCAACTTTAAGCGAACGAATACCGGTTTGATTGCGTTCTTTATTTTCGATTTCCTGAAGCATTGATTTACTGTCCATTGAAATGCGGCGGTAGTCGTCAAGTTCAGCATTGTAGCCAGGTTTTATTATTCCGCCGTCACGAATTGTGTTGCTCGGATTTTCAATAATTGCATCTTCAATCAAATTTATAATTTCATCGTAATTGCCTAAATTTCGACAGGCAAGCAATACATCTGATTTAACTTCCTGCATAATGTTTTGAATGTCCGGCAGAGTTTTTAGCGACAATTTGAGTGCAATTAAATCAATGGCGTTTGCCGTACCGATTTCAATTTTCATCATCAACCGCTCAAAGTCGTGAACACTTTTCAGCGATTCAGAAATACTTTTACGCAGTGAAAAATTTTTAACAAATTCCTCAACCGCATCAAGTCGCCGTTCAATAGCCATAACGTCAATAAGCGGAGCTTCAAGCCAGCGCCTCAGCATTCTTGTTCCCATTGCCGTTCGCGTAAAATCTAAAATTCCAAATAACGTATCCTTTTTACTGCCATCTTTAATGCTTCTAGTAATTTCGAGACTTTTCAGCGCCGTAGGATCTAAAATTAAACGATCAGAAATTTCTAGTCGTGTTAATTTTGAAATGTGCTTCAAATCAGTCATTACCGTTTGATGTAAATAAGTCAACATTATCGCAACCGCTTTTGCGGCAAATTCAGAGACCGGCAATTCTGATTCGTTAAAATGCTTTGTTAAAATGTCAGTTATATTTTCGCCAACATCTTCAAATTTCGTGACAGTACAATTATTGAGTTTTAATGCAATGAATTTTTCCATTGACTTTTGAAACGGAAGACGACCTACAATCACAATTTCCGCTGCCATAAGTCTGTAAAGCTCATCAAAGATTATTTGCTCTCTGTCATCGCCGTCATAAAGTCCGTAAAAAAATTCACCGGTTGAAATATCAGAACCGACTAGAACAGCTTCAAAATCGTCAGCCATAACTAAGGCTATATAATTATTGCTGACGTTTGAAATCGTGTCTTCAGTTAAAATCGTACCCGGTGTAACTACTTTTGTAACTTTCCGCTCAGTTAAGCCTTTTGCCTTTGGATCTCCAATTTGATCCACTATTGCGACTTTATAACCTTTTTTAATGAGCTTTTGAACGTAGCCTTCAACGGCATGATGAGGCACTCCGCACATTGGCTCATTTTGACGATGAGTTAAAGTTAAACCTAATTCACGAGAACCAACAACGGCATCATCACCAAACATTTCGTAAAAGTCACCGAGTCGAAAAAATAAAAACGCATCTTTAATAATTTTTTTAGCATCTAAATATTGCTGCATCATTGGCGTTACTGCCATTTACTCACTCTTTTCAGTAGAATTAAATGTGATTAATTCTGTATTTATATTACTTGCATTTATCCGCATTAGCGGTTAAAATATAGTAATTCAATTATAAAATTTTTTAAGGAGAATATCATGGGATTATTAGATAAAATTAAAAGTTTTCTTCCTAAACGCAAAGAACCTGAAATTAAAAATAATGTGCCGAAAGAAAAAGAAAATATCCGCAAGACTTTCGGCGTTTACTGTCATGGAAATCATAATACTGAAGGCGATAAACTTTGTCCAAAATGCACTGCCTTGTTGACAACTGTATTTACAAAAATTGCTCGCTGTCCTTATGGAATTACAAAGCCGATTTGTGAAAAATGCGAAACTCCTTGTTTTGGCGAAAAGGCAACAAATGAGTTTAGAAGCATTATGAGTTCTGCTCAACGAAAAATGCTGCTGTCTCACCCAATGATGACTATCAAACATAAATTACAAGGTCTTGGTGCCGACTATGCAAAACAGGAACGAGATAAAAAATCAACAGACAAGCAAAAACAGGCTGAAGAAAAAGCTAAGGCAAAAATCAACAATGCAATGAAGTCGCCAAAATCTTCAAAGTCAAAAACAAAATCCAAAAATAAAAGGAAAAAAAAATAATATAAAATTGCAGCGCCGTTTTTATAACAGGCGTATTTTTTATGCAAATTTCCTTAAAATTTTATCAAATTTATCAACATCATCAATATTTGTTGCCCAACTCGTAGCAAATCTTACAATAGTATGATTATCGTCGAATTTTTCCCAAAAGCTAAACTCAACTTCAGCGGAAAGGTTTTCTTTGACTTTATTGTTTAAAATTACAAAAATTTGGTTAGTCGGCGAATCGAATGCCAATTTATAACCGCAATCTTTGAAAATATTGCGAAGTTCATTAGCAGCGACTATTGCAGAATGACCAATTTTAAAATATAAATCATTCGTAAAAAGTTCGTCAAATTGAATACCTAAAAGACGACCTTTTGCAAGTAGAGCGCCGTGTTGCTTCATGATTTTAAAAAAATGCGGAATTAAATCAGGATTTGGTATAACGACAGCTTCACCGAGAAAAGCACCACATTTTGTGCCGCCAATATAAAATACGTCGCAAAGTTCGGCAATATCTTTAAGTGATACATTATTCTTCGGACACGCAAGAGCATAGGCGAGTCTTGCACCATCAAGATACAAAGTCAAATTGTAATTACGGCATACTTTATTAATGGCTTTTAATTCTTTAAGAGAATACAAAGTGCCATATTCCGTTGGCTGCGAAATATAAACCATTGCAGGCTCAACCATGTGATCGTGATTGTCGTCCTGTTGAAAATTTTCAATGTAACTTTTAATTTCAATGGCAGAAATTTTTCCGTAATTGTTAGGTAAATTTAATACTTTGTGTCCGCCAAATTCGATTGCTCCGGCTTCGTGAATGCTTATATGTCCAATATCCGTAGCGACAACGCCTTGATATGATTTTAAAATTGAGTCAATGACAACGGCGTTAGTCTGAGTACCGCCATTGAGAAAATATACTGCAGCTTTTGGACAATCGCAGGCTTCACGAATTTTTTTGCGTGCAGATTCCGAAAACTCATCTAAACCATATCCGACAGATTTAACAAAATTAGTTTCAAGAAGGCGCTTCAAAATTGTAGGATATGCGCCTTCTAAATAATCAGATGTAAATGAAAGTTTTGACTTCAAAAAAATCAACCTCTATTAATGCTTTAAATCATTTGGAGTAATTCTCTCTTTGAAAATTTTGTACGTCCATCCTTGATAAACCAACACAATCGGAACCAGGACAAGAGCGGCGCCTGTCATTATTGCCAATGTATGAGGTGTTGAGGCAGCGTTGTAAATCGTCAATGACCAATCCTGATTCAAATTTGATACCATGAGATTTGGAAACAATCCGGTAAACATGCCAATCGTAATTCCAACGATACTTAATGTGCTGAATATGAAAGCCGGAATTTGACGACCAAGTTTATAAGAATTAATTGATATCAAAAGGCAGATAGCTCCAATGACAAATGGAGTATACCAAATTAAACTCTTTGTAACATTTGTTGAAAATCCGGTTGCCGCAAAGAAAACGATATAAAGAATTAAAGCAATAATGCCAAATTGAACGCCTTTACGCTTTAATTCAAGCAGCATACTTTCATCAGAGAGCTTGAGCATTAGAAAAGCTGCGCCATGATACAAAAAGACAGCGGCAAATGCTAAACCTGCAATAATTGGATAAGGTGTCAGTAAGTCGAAGAAATTGCCTAAATAGTGCATTTTGTCATTGATTGGCAAACCTTGCAATAAATTCGCCATTGCAACACCCCAAAGAATTGCTGGCAAGAGACTGCCGAAAATTATTGCATAGTCCCAAGTTTTACGCCAATCTGAAGCCGGATATTTAGTCCGCAACTCAAATGCAACACCACGAAGGATTAACGCTAAAAGCATAAGGAATAAGGCAAGGTAAAATGTACTAAACATCGTCGCATAGACATGTGGAAATGCCGCGAACATTGCGCCGCCTGCCGTTATCATCCAAACTTCATTGCCGTCCCAAATAGGTCCTATTGCACGAATCAGCATTGAACGTTCATAGTCATTTTTTCCAATGAGTAACATTCCAACGCCGTAATCAAAACCTTCAAGGATAAAGAAACCGGTAAAAAGCACCACTATTAAAACGAACCAAACGATATTTAATATTTCCATTAGTTTAATACCACCCTTCATTTAAACTTAGATTTAAATGGCTAATGATGATTTATTTGAGCGGCTATTTTAAATTTCTTTTTCGGTAACAGTAGTTTTGCGAATATGATGAATTGCAGCGAAAAGTGCCAAAATTGCAAGCACCAAATAAATTGCTGTAAATCCTATAAGTGTCAACCAAACTTCACCAGTCGATAAATTTGGTGAAATTGCTTCTGCTGTTCGTTGAAGACCTACGACAATCCAAGGTTGACGACCTGCCTCAACAATGTACCAGCCAACTGAATTTGCAATGAATGGCAGCGGTACCAAAAATGGCAGCAATTTCAACCAGCAATAAGACAGCGACCAATATTCAAATGACCACATCGGTGTTGGAGCCGCTAAATTTTTAGGAGATTTTCTTGGTATGACGAAAAATGCAAATATAGCCGTAATAAAAACAATCGTCAACATTAAGCCGCCAATACCGACCATTGCTCTGAAACTCCAAAACATGCCTTTAACGTCAGGAATGTAATTGCCGTTGCCATATTTTTCCATAGCTTCACTTTGCAAGTCGTTGATACCTCTAACTTCGCCATGAAAAGAATTATGAACCATGAAAGAAAACATGTAAGGAATTAAAAATTCGTCGTCATTGCGTCCAAGTTCTTTGTTAATATCAGCATAGACGGCAAAAGGCGCAGGGTCCTCAGTTTCCCAAAGAGCCTCGAATGATGCTAACTTCATTGGATTTAAATTATTGAGGTGTTGAGCATGAAAATGACCACTTCCCATAACGCCGAAAAGTCCAATCATGCAATAGAGGACAGCAACTTTTAAAACTCTTGTGAATGCTTCGCGAGATTCTTCGTCGTGAAGGATTTTCCAAGCACAAACGGCAATGGCAACGAAACCGCCGGTCGAAATTCCGGCAAAGAGCGCATGAGGATATTCGCCAAAAACATAAGGATTAGTGATTAATGCAAAAAAATCTGTCATGACTGCGCGTCCATTTTCAACAGCATAGCCAACAGGATGCTGCATGAATGAATTTGCAACTAGAATCCAAAATGCTGAAAGATTAGAACCGAAAGCGACAAGCCAAATACAAAGGCAATGTTTCTTTTCGCTTAGTTTATCCCAGCCAAATATCCAAATACCTAAAAAAGTCGATTCAAGGAAAAAGGCAGTCAAAGCCTCAAGAGCAAGAGGTGCTCCAAAAATATCACCCATAAACCTGGCGTACTCTGACCAGTTCATACCAAAATGAAATTCTTGAACAATACCTGTTACGACACCCATTGCAAAGTTAATCAAAAAAATTGTGCCGAAAAATTTAACGAGTTTTTTTAGTTTAATTCGTCCTTCATAACTGTCACAGTTGATGTACCAGGTTTCCAAAAGAGCAACAAAAATTGACAGTCCGAGCGTCACCGGAACAAATAGAAAGTGATAAATTGTAGTGATTGCAAACTGCCATCTTGAAAGTAAAACAGTATCCATAAAAATCACTTCTTTCATTATGAAATTATTGTAATAATTATAATTCATAATCGAAATAAATGCAAAGAATTAATTTAACTCATTATGATAGTTGAAAAATAAAATTGTATAACTATTGTCTTCCACCCGCATAGCGGGTAGTTTTTTGTTTCGCTACGCTCAACAGGCTAAAGCCATAATAAAAAAACTTCAATAAGTATGCTATACTACAAGCGTATCAAATTGTAGAGAAAGCATAATCTTATTAAAGTTTCACAATGATTATATCACTTCTATCTATACTTTGGAAGATTTTATCACTTTTATTTTTATTCTGGTTGACGTTAAGTTCAGGCGAAATGTTAATTTACAATTTATTTAAATCTACATTATAACCGACACTTCTTAATTCTTTGCCTACTTGAGGTTCCCAGCCTTTTTCATATTGAATATATAATACTCCATTGATGTCGCTCGGCTTCTCAACATCACCTTCTACTAAAGCGCAAACTCTGTTACGACCTAATTTGCCAATCAAATAACCGTGTTCAAAAATTACGTTTTGCCTTGCTCTGGGCTTCATATTTTCATAATCGGTATTAATTGTGCCACCTTTATCGCAAGGAGTGTAAAGAATTATTCCATATCCAACATCAGTATTGTCTTCAATTTTTTCAATAATTGTTTTTCCTTGATTTGCCTGTTCGTGAAGTATTACAGGTTCCAATCCAAGTTTCCTTAAAAAATTTGATACGTCCAATTTTATTTTTTCATCATGTCCGTGTACAATGAAGACACGTTTATTATCGACAAAAGAAGTTTTCTTTTCTTGCAGTGAAGACTTAAAATTTTTCAATTCTTGCCGAACCTCCTTTAAAATTTCATTTGTGATATCGCAAACCAAATCTCTATCGTTTATGATGTCAGAGTTACTATATGAAGATGCTATCCAAATTCCAGAAATTAAATTTTCATTATGTCTTTGCTTATTTTTAAAATCTACAAGATGTTTGATAGACTGTTCTGAGGAGACAATTTTAATGCGAGAGATTTCTGATTTATTCAAACAATAACCGTCAATTAAAAAATCTTCTTCCTTCAAGTAAGGCATTACAATTTCAGATTTAATTTCGTCTTTCGTTCGGTCTATTAAGGTCATAGAATTAATTCTTTTATTTTTTCCTGTACCTTCCGAAGTTTCAACGAGTACACTGTAGAACATTTTAAATCCTCCTTAAATCAACATTATTAAATCATATCAAAAAGGAATATCAACATCAAAATTTTTGTCATCTTTTAAATCATCACGCATAAAAGCGTCAATAGAATTACGAGAATATGGATTAATTTTAGGACATCTTGAATCAATAACAATATTTATGTATAAAGAATCTACCATTTCAGTTAAATTTGATGAGTTTTCTCGATTGCTACAAAGGAATTCATTTCCTGTAAGAATGGAATGTAACCAAACCTCTTTTATCTGAAAATTTTTGTCTCCATCATGATAAACCGATTTTATGATATTCATAATGTAAAGTGTGACACCATTTTTTAGCCTCAGATTGAAACAAGAATCATTAATATAAGTATGGACATTAAAAGTGTTCGATTTAAATACCACTCTTTCTACATAATCTGGAAACTCAGTTTCGCCTTCCTCATAGAAACTTTCAAAGCTGAAAAGAGGGTGATTTACATTACCATTCTTGTCTCGCTCCAAATGATTAAGGTCATATTTTGTTTCCTTATTCCATTCCAATTTTCCGTCTATAGTATCTGAAGAAAGTTTCTGAAAAAACTTCAACAAGTAATTTTCAGTAGGCGTTAATTTTGAAAAATCGACTTTTAACAGAGCCTCTAAACTGACATTTAAGATTCTTGCAACATTCATGATAAAATCAATGCCTGGTTTGCTGCTGCCTTCCTTACTTGTTCTTGAAATATAACCTGCACTTACGCCGGCTTCCGCTTCAAGTTCACCTATCTTTTTTCCACTTTTTTTTACAAGATAATAAATATTGTTAAAAAGAAGGTTTTGATTGAAATTTTCATTCATTAGAATTATCCTCTCATTAAATTTATAATGATGTTATCATAATTTTACTAACATGTCAATATATAAAGTAAAATTTATTAAAAAGTCACTTATATTATGCTTAATTATGCGTTAGTAATAAAAAATATTCTTGTTTCCAATTTCGTAAATTATATAGGTATTAGCAAAGTTTTGGCGAAATTTGAAGGTTAAATCGACAAAACAACATGTATTATCAGATTGAGGAGAAAAATATATGGTTACATTTTTTGAAAAATTGATAACTTTATTGAAACGGGACAAAAGATTCATTTCAAAGGACGGAAAATTTCTGCGTAATGCTGTTTATGAATCCGCCATGAATCTTGATGAAAAACTTTTAAAAAATTTACTAGCTGATGAAACTATAAGGAATTATTTTTTTGCAGAAGTAGACGGCATAAAAATTTTTGACAAAATAAAATTTGCTTGGGTGATTAATAATCGCCAATTTTTGCAGGACAGTTACACTAGATTTAAAAATAAAATTGGACTCACTGACGAGAATGGAGATTTTATTTCAACTTCCGGCAAAGTAGAATTGGTTTTTCCTTACAAAGATTGCGTACTTGAAGGCGGACAGACAAAAGACGACCAAAAGCGAAATGAAATTTTTTATAACGAACTTCTTGCACCTGATGAAATTAACAGATTGCTTTATCCGAAAGTTTTAGTTGGTGCAAAAAGATATTCGGCTGACGGCGTTGAGACTGCGGAAAATTTTTCTGATAATGATAATTTGATTATCAAGGGAAATAATCTTATTGCCATTTCTTCGCTCCTCAAAAGATTTGAAAACAAAGTTAAATGTATTTATATTGACGTTCCTTATAACACAGGAAACGACTCTTTCGGCTATAATGACAGATTTAATCATAGCACTTGGCTGACTTTTATGAAAAATCGCTTGGAATTGGCGAAAAAACTTCTTAATAATAGAGGAGTAATTTTTGTTCATTGTGATAATAACGAGCAAGCATACCTTAAAATTTTGATGGACGAAATTTTTGACAGAGATAAATTTGTTGAAACGATAACTGTAGTTAATAATCCTGCAGGTCGTGACTATGGCGGTATTGCAAATATGCACGAGTTTATTCATGTTTATTTGAAAAAATCTTATGATGATGCTTTATACAATATTCCTGATGAGGATAAAAAATTTCCATATAAAGATAATCTTGGCGGTTTTGAAGTAAGAGAGTTACGAAACAGAAATACAACATTTAATGTGGAAAATCGTCCAAATTTATGTTATCCGTTTTATGTTAATCCAAATAAAAAAATTGATAATGATTTTCTGGAAGTTTCATTAGAAAAACAAAATGGATTCGTAGAAGTTATGCCGGCCAAATCAATGGGAATTCAAACCGTTTGGCGTTGGGGAAAAGAAAAATCCTCACAAAATTTAAATATAAATATTGTCGGCAAAGCAATGAGAGAAAAAAATCGCTATATGATTGTTGAAAAATATCGTGAAAAAAGTAAAATGGCTCGTTCTGTGTGGTATGACAAAGATGTTAATTCACAAAAAGGAACAATTCATTTGAGGGAATTATTTGGAGAAAAAATTTTTAACTTCCCGAAACCTGAAGAACTCTTATCAAGAATTTTACAAATTGGATCAGAGGAAAATGATATTGTAATGGATTTTTTTCTTGGAAGCGGCACGACGGCGGCAGTTGCTCATAAAATGAAACGAAGATATATAGGTGTTGAGCAAATGGATTATATCCAAACGGTTACAGTGGAGCGCTTAAAAAAAGTTATTGGCGGTGAGCAAGGCGGCATTTCTAAAAGTGTTGATTGGCAAGGCGGCGGCTCTTTTGTTTACTGCGAACTTGCAAAACTTAATCAAAATTTTATTGAAGAAATTGAATCAGCGAAAGATTTTGAAAAAATTTTAGCGATTTACAAAAAGATTATTTCTTTGGGCTTTGTCAGCTATAAAATTAATCCAGCGGATATTGAAGAAAATATCTCGGACTTTGCAGAGCTCTCATTTGAAAATCAGAAAAAATTTTTGCTGGAAATTCTTGATAAAAATTTGCTTTATGTAAATTATTGTGACATTGACGATGAAGAATTTTCAATCTCGGACGCAGATAAAAAATTTACAAAAAGTTTTTATAAGGAGGATTAACCTGTGGCTTTTTTATACGAAGAAATGGACGCTGTACGCAAATATGGAGGCATAGTAAATCTTCCTGAATATATAGCCGGAAATTTAAACCAAAATTTTGAGCTGCGCGATTATCAACAAAAAGCATTTGAAAATTTTATAACCTATCTTGAAAAAAATCCTCAAAAGCCGACGCAAGTTTTATTTCACATGGCAACAGGCAGCGGAAAGACTTTAATAATGGCCGGTCTTATGCTGTACCTTTATAAGCAAGGCTACAGAAATTTTTTGTTTTTCGTCAATCTTAAAAATGTTTTGGAAAAAACGCGAGATAATTTTTTAAATTCGACTTCTTCAAAATATCTTTTCGCCGATGAAATAATTATTGACGGCGAAAAAATTCGGATTAATGTCGTCGAAAATTTTCAGTATTCGGATAAAGACACGATAAATATTTGTTTTGTCACTACACAGAAACTTCATACAGATATGTTTTTTGTAAAGGAAAATGGAATGAGTTTTGATGACTTTGACGAGCGGAAAGTGGTTTTAATTTCCGACGAAGCTCATCACCTGAATGTAGACAAGCGAAATATGAATAAAGACGAATTGGAAAATCATAATTCTTGGGAACAGACGGTCAAAAACTTATTCAAAAGAAACTCACAAAATATTTTACTGGAATTTACTGCGACTTGTGACTTGGCGAATGAAAATATAAAAAATTTCTACGAGGATAAAATTGTTTTTAACTATCCTTTAAAAAACTTTTATGACGACAAGTACTCAAAAGATATCATTACACTTCGTTCAGATTTTTCTAAAATGGATAAAGCATTACAAGCTCTCGTCCTTAGTCAATATAGGTTAAAAGTTTTTCAAGACAATCAATTAAGTATTAAACCTGTTATTTTATTTAAGCTTGCAACAATCGAAGACAACAAAAATTTTATGTCCGATTTTATTTGCGAGATAAAAAAATTGAACGGTAATCGTCTGCTTGAAATCTCCAAAAAATGTAATAATGAAATTATGCACCGCGCATTTGAATATTTTTCAAAAAGCAATATTTCATTTGATATGCTTGCCGCAGAATTAAAAGATGATTTTTCGGAGCAACATTGCATTTCGGCCAATAATGAGGACGACGCTTGTAAAAATCAACTGCTCCTCAATTCACTCGAAGATGTTGACAATCCTTACCGTGCAATTTTTGAAGTAAAAAAGCTGGACGAAGGCTGGGACGTGCTAAATTTATTTGACATTGTGCGTCTTTATGAAACAAGACAATCTGGCGGCAATAAAGTTTCACCTGTTACTATTGCGGAAGCTCAACTTATTGGTCGCGGAGCAAGATACTGTCCGTTTAAAATTGATGAGGAACAATCGAAGTTCCAGAGAAAATTCGACGAAAATATAACCTGCGATTTGCGGACGTGTGAAACGCTTTATTATCATTGTCAAAATGATTCGCGCTATATAGCAGAATTAAAAAAAGCTCTCAAAGAAATTGGTCTTGACACTGATAAAATTATTCAGCGAAAATATATTCTCAAAGAGAGCTTTAAAAAAGATAAATTGTATAAACAAGGATTAATTTTCCTCAACGACAGAATTGAAACGAATCGCAAAGAAATTTACGAGCTTATGCCATCTATCAGAGATACCATTTATAATTTTCAAGCTGACATGAGTTTATCAGTCTTAAATAAAATTATGTCAGACAATGCTGATGTCAATGATAAAAAACCGGAATGGCATATCGAACGCTTTACAATAAAAGAAATTGCCGCAAAAAATTATGCGATTATAAATGAAGCCTTGATGAAATATCCAATTTATAAATTTGACACTTTAAAATCATATTTTCCAAATTTGAAGTCCACTCGGCAATTCATTACTGATGAAAATTATCTTGGCAATATCAAAATTGATATAAAAAATCTTGAACCGAAAATTTCACCTAAAGTTTTACATAACGCCGTATTCGATGTGCTTGGGAAAATATCAGATTCTATTTCAAAAATTGAAGTGATGTATAAAGGAACAAAAGAATTTTACCCTAAAAATATAAATTCTATTTTCCACGATAAAATTGTTAAGTATTCTGAATTGCACGACGGCGGCATTGGAATATCGCAAAACGATCCTTCAGTTGACGATGATTTAAGGATTGATTTATCCGCCGAAGATTGGTACACATATACTGACAATTTCGGCACTTCTGAGGAAAAAGCCTTTGTAGCGTATTTTCGTGACCACATCAACGATTTGAAAAAAATTTACAATAAAATTTTCCTCATTAGAAATGAACGAGCATTTCATATCTATTCTTTTGAAAATGGCGAGCGTTTTGAGCCTGATTATGTACTTTTCCTTCAAAAAAATACAACTGACCAATTTGAGCAGTTGCAAATCTTTATTGAACCTAAAGGTACTCATTTGTTGGAAAAAGACGCATGGAAAGAAAAATTCTTACTAAAACTGAAAAATGAAGCTATTTCTGTGAAAACATTTGTTGATGATGTCGATTACAAAATTTGGGGATTTTCGTTTTTCAATCGTGAGAAAACCTTGAAAAATTTTAACGAAAATTTCAGTGAACTGATTAAATAAAAGTATCGAAAAATTTTATTTAAGTTCGAGAACAAATTACTAAATTATTGACAAATGTGCCGGATAAATCCAACTAAAGCCTAAAACATTCATTCATAATTGCCAAAGAAATTGTCAACGATTACTTTGCTTGTCTAAAAGATAGGAGCCAATCTGCATGCTGTAGAGGATTGATATATTGAAAAAGAACGTTGCCAATGCCGCACTGTCACCGACTTTGGAAAATTCTTCACGAATTATATCGTCAAGCAATGCTGCTGAAAATTTTTTGTAAACAATAAATAAATGTCTAAAAATATCTTGAGTAATGGCATCGAGAGCAAGATATTTTACTTCGGGATGCTGCTTGTAAAATTCAAGCCCGCTTAAAAATTTATCACAACAGGAAAAACTTGTCGCTAGTGATCTGATCCATTTTTTGATGTATGAAGTTGTATCTTCTCTGCTGTGCAGAATTGAATTTGGACGATAGCGATAAATATTCACAGGATCAGGAAATTTTACAAAACGCTTGGCACAGGACAGACAATAAATAGTAAAAACTAAATCTTCATTATTGAGAGTCAAAGGATAATTAATATTATTTTCGATCATAAATTCGCGACGCATTAATTTTGACCATGCTGTCCAAACATATCTCTGATCGTGAAAATTTTTAATTCTTTTGGTGATATTTTCGGTTTCTAAAGTCGGTACAGTAACATATCCATCAGGCTTAAAACTCTTTACAGTCAAAGTTGCACCTTTTAAATGAGGAGTGTCGGAAGTAAAAAATTTTTCACATTGAACAATATCCGCATTAAATTTTTCTGCAACTGTATAGAGCAATTCAAGTGCATTTTTTATAATTAAGTCATCACTGTCAAGGAAGAATAAATATTTTCCGCAAGCGTAATTCATGCCGATATTTCGTGGTACAGCACAACCGCCAGAATTTCTTTCCGATTCAATAAGTCTGAGTTTTCCGTTGAATTTTGGAAGATAATCTTGCACAACATTTCTGCTGTTATCTGTCGAACAATCATCAACAATGATGACTTCAAAATCCTGAAAAGTCTGACACAAAAGGCTGTCGAGACATTCACCGACATATTTTTCAACGTTATACATTGGAATTACAACGGAAATTTGAGGAATATTTTTTTCGTTCATTTAAATTCCTCCGCCGAAAAATTATTTTTTTACTTTGCACCTGTCATAAAGGTCTTGTGTATAAGGATTTAAAATATCTTTATTTGAATCGCTAATAAAAAGTTCAGGATTTAAGTCGCCATAATATTTTTCGCCTTTTACAATGTAGTAAAGCATATCAGCTACACGATATAGAACAATATTTGTTCCAACCGGCGGAAACGGTTCCAAATCATTTCCGTTAAATTGACCAAGCACGGAATCCATTTCCATAGAATTGATATTGCTGTCAACAGTCGCACGAATCATAAATCTTGCACGATGTGAACCGTCTTCTTGTTTTGTTTTGTAAAAAATAGCAAATTCATACATGCCGTAAAATTCACAAGTGATAATAAAACGTCCATCAGGTAAATCGCCATATTTAATAGTTTTATAATCGAGATAATGTGTTTTTTTGTTTGGAAACAGAGGCGAAGCGCAACCTGCAAAAATAATTTTTGGATCACCATTCAAAAACCAATCTCATCAACAAAAATATGCGGCGAAGTTTCGACAGGTTTTGCCGCTGCTAAGTTAAAAATGAAAAATTCCGTAAGAACAATAAAAAATATAAACCGTAAAAGATTAGTAGCAAACATTTTTAAAAATAATTTTTGAATTGACATAAAATCACCTCTGCTTTCTTATTTGCTCCATTTTATCATAGGAAATGGCATTTTGCAATTATAATAAATCGAAAAATCTTAGTAGTACGGGCAGCAAGAAAACTTGATATCATTAATGAGTTTCAAAATTTTAATTAATTGAGTCAAATTCAAATTTCGGATTGAAAAACTTCGCAAATGGTGAAGACTGCCATCTGGAATTTATTTTTTGCTCAATATCATTAATTTCTTCAATGTGAGTTTCCGGCATCAAAATTAAAAATTGCTTCTTGCCATTTTGAGTTACACAATCACTTGGTTGTAAACTATTTAGGAGTAACTCGCGGAACCCGTCAAGCGCATCGGAATTTTCAGTATTGAGAGTAATCTGCATAATTTGAACATCTCTCTTATAATTACGTACCAATCGAACAAACATTCGATAAATTTCCTTAAAACCATTAATTTCAACAAAATATGCTCCATTACTAATTATTCTTTCGCCAAGAATCAACTGCATATCTAAAAGTTTTTTTCTATCAGATTGATTAATATCTTCATCGCCATAAAATGAACAGCTATGTTTGCCTGTTTGCTTTGCTTCATATAATGCCCTATCTGCTTTTTTATACAAAATTGAAAAATCTGTTCCATCACTTGGAATAAACACAGCTCCCATTGATGCGCCAAATGGAATATTTATATCTTTTCCTATAATTTCTTTGGCAGCGGCCGATATTTTTTCATTAAGGAAAATTGCTTTTTCAATCACTTTCGATTCATCTTGAATATTTTGACAAAATACAATAAATACATCGCTGCCCATTCTTCCGGCTAAATCAGAAGCATAAATTGTTTCTTTAATCAGTTCTGCAAAACGAATTAATATTTTGTCTCCTACATCATGTCCATAGAGATCATTGACAAGTTTAAAAGAGTCAAGGTCAATTATCATCAAAACACCCGGATGTTTTCGACAAGATTCACTAATTTTTTGTTGAGAGGCAGTTTTATTCAAAAGCCCTGTTAAAGCGTCTATATCAACAGCTTGTTTAAGTCCGCGAATTTTATTTGAATTACGCAGAACATTTTGGATCCTACGAATCAAAACGTCCGATTTAAAAGGCTTATGAATATAATCGTCAACGCCTATATCAAAACCTCGTCGCTCACTATCTGAATCTTCATCTGCTGTCATAAAAATTATGGGCACATGATCAAAATTTTTTTCTCGCAAAATTCGATGAAGTTCATAACCGTTCATTTCTGGCATCAATAAGTCAGAAAGCACCAAATCAGGTTTTTCTGTCTCAAAAATCGTTAAAGCCTCTTTGCCTGATGAGGCCGTGACGGTCTGAAAATGTTTTGAGACTATTATTGATGCTAGTCTAAGCATTACAGGATCATCATCTACTATTAAAACCTTTTGCACCTAAATACACCTCACTTAAAATTTTTTAGTCTATGATTTTAATTTTTATTACATTTACGCCACGTTTAATGTTTCAGAACACATACTTTTTATTCGATTATATTAAAATATCAGTTTAATTTCAAGTATCATTATATTAACTCTGAAAATTATTTTTTGAGGTATGGTATTTAAATAATTGGAAATAAAAAAGCGGAAGAAGTCCGACTTTTCTCCCGCTCTTAGTTTGTGATTATTTCTTCGTTGATTGACTGTACGTTAGTTTCGCAATTTGATTGTCATGATTTACATTTTCAGCGTAGTCAAAGTGATAATCGACTGCAATTTCTGTCTTAGTATCCAAAATTGAATCCAATTTCGAATTGAAGTTATCGTCTTCAAAGAGTTCAGCGTAACTTCTTTCGGCCTCGATGTTAAGCGTTTTATCAACAGCATTCAGCAATGTGATTGAGCCTTTACCGACAGTTAAAATGACATCATTTCCGACGGTTGACTGAGTATAAGTGCTGTCGGTAATTTTTATTTTATCTGTAAAACTGAAAAGTTGACTTATATGTTTTATAAGTGTTATAATCTTCACATATTTTAAATTGGAGGTTTTAACCATATAATGATTAAACTCTCTCATATTGAAAAAACTTATGATAGTCCTTCTGGCCCGGTTAAGGCACTCAAAGGAATTGACTTAACGATTGGACGCGGTGAAATTTTTGGAATTATCGGCCTCAGCGGTGCCGGTAAATCAACTTTGATTCGTTGTATTAATATGTTAGAACGTCCAACAAGCGGAAAAGTAATTGTTGACGGCAAAGATTTAACAGCGATGTCAGATTCTGAACTTCGAGAAATGCGTAAACAGATTGGAATGATTTTTCAGCATTTCAATTTGCTTTCGAGTGCAACGGTTTACGACAATGTGGCATTTCCATTGCGACTTGCAAATGTCAGCGAAAAAGATATTAAATTAAAAGTTGAGCCACTATTAAATCTCGTCGGTCTGTCGGATAAGTCAAATCAATATCCTTCACAACTCAGCGGTGGACAAAAGCAGCGAGTTGGAATTGCAAGAGCTTTAGCAAGTGATCCTAAAGTTTTACTTTGTGATGAAGCTACAAGTGCACTTGATCCTCAAACAACGAAGTCAATTTTGGATTTAATTAAGGACATTAACGAAAAATTGGAATTGACGGTTGTTGTCATAACTCACGAAATGCAGGTTATCAAGGACATCTGCGACAAAGTAGCGGTAATTTCAAATGGCGTAATTGCAGAACAAGGTAGCGTTGTTGACGTTTTTATAAATCCGCAGCAAGCAATCACAAAAGAATTTATCAGCGTTTTGTTGTCAAACGAATTGCCGGCAGCCTTTAGAGGAAATAAAATATCCCAAGAGGAAACTACAGGAAGTCTTTTGCTCTTGAGATTGACATTTTTAGGCGAAACCGCTGACAATCCGGTTATTGCCGGAATGATTCGCGAAGCAACGGGTGTTGATGTAACTTTACTATTTGGAAATTTGGATCAAATTCACGGAATACCTTTTGGACGAATGATCATCGGACTTTCCGGCGATAAAAGCGAAGTTGACAAGGCAATGAACTTTTTAAAGCACGAAGATTTAAAGCTGGAGGTGATTGGTTATGTTGAACGACGCTATTCCGCTTTTGACAAAGGCGCTTGGTGAAACCGTTTACATGGTTGTCGTATCAATGGCGATCGCAACAGCACTCGGCATACCTCTAGGCGTACTTCTTAACGTGACAAGCAAAGGTCAAATCCTCGAATCGCCAATTTTAAATAAAATCGTTGGCTCAATCGTCAACGCAATAAGGTCGATACCGTTTATAATTTTAATGGTTGCAATTATTCCGTTTACCAGGTTAATTGTAGGCAGCGCGATTGGAACAACGGCAGCAATGGTGCCACTCGTCATTGCCTCAATACCGTTCATTGGCAGACAAGTTGAAACCTCACTTAAAGAAGTGCCTTACGGTTTAATCGAAGCAGCACTTGCTATGGGCGCAACACCGTTTCAGATTATCACAAAAGTTTTACTGCCGGAGTCAATGCCTTCAATCGTTGCACAACTCACGACGGTTATAATCGCACTTGTTGGCGAATCGGCAATGGCAGGTGCTATTGGCGGCGGAGGCTTAGGTGATTTGGCAATTCGTTATGGTTATCAGCGTTTTAGACCGGACATTATGATTGCAACGGTAATTGTATTGATTGTACTGGTGCAGCTTGTTCAATTCGCCGGTAACAGACTTGCTCAAAGACTCAATAAAAAGTAATTTATCATTCTTGCCAAGTAAATTCCATTGCGCCAATATGAACTGTCATACCTTCTTTTATTCCGCGTTCTTTTAAAAGGCTGTCAAGATTTTTCATTCGCCAAATATATTGAAAGCGCCTTAAACCTTCGTCATTGTCAAAATTTGTCATGGCAACAATTTTTTCGAGATTTTTATTAATTACTATAAAGTCTCCAGCATCGTTGCGTTTAATTTCAACAATGTCCGCTTCAACATCTTCATTGACATCAAACACTTTAACCTCATCTGTGTTGATTGTATCTTCAAATTTCTCAGCATTTTCCTCAAGCCAAGTGCCGACATAATTCATCAATTCATCAACGCCGGCATGAGTAACCGCACTTATTGCAAAAAATTTTATATCGCTGTCCTCAGCAAGTTTTTTTAATTCTGCAAGGTTTTCATCTGCTGAAGGAATGTCGATTTTATTGGCAACTAAAATTTGAACTCGCTCTGAAAGTTTAGCGCTGTACTTTTTAAGTTCAGCGTTAATTTTATGAAAATCTTCAACAGGATTTCGACCTTCAATTCCGGAAGCATCGACAAGGTGTAAAATTAATTTAGTTCTCTCAATGTGCCTCAAGAAGTCATGACCGAGACCAACGCCATCGGCTGCACCTTCGATAAGTCCAGGAATATCAGCAATGACAAAAGATTTTTCGTAGTCCGTTTTTACAACACCTAAAACCGGTGTCAGTGTCGTAAAGTGATAATCGGCAATTTCGGGACGAGCATCAGATACCGCCGCAATTAAACTCGATTTACCAACACTTGGATAACCGACAAGACCAACATCAGCAAGCAGTTTCAGTTCCAAAAGCAGCTCTCTTGTCTCACCTGGCTCACCAAACTCTGCAAAAGTAGGCGCACGTCGAGCAGCACTCTTGAATTTGGCATTTCCGCGACCACCGCGACCACCTTTAGCGATAACTGCCTGCTGATCTATTTTTGTCAAGTCTGCCAATACTTCACCGGTTGCGGCGTCTTTGATAATTGTACCGGCAGGAACTTTTATAAAGCACGGTTCCGCATTTTTGCCAAATTGATTTTTAACATCACCGTTGCCGCCATTTTCGCCTTTAAAATTGCGCTTGTATCGAAAATTCAGCAACGTATTTAAATTTTTGTCAACGACAAATACTATATCGGCACCACGTCCGCCGTCGCCACCATTTGGACCACCTTTTGGAACGTATTTTTCACGACGAAACGATGATTTTCCATTGCCGCCGTCGCCTGCCTTAACACTAATTTTTGTTCTATCAATAAATTGCATATAATCCTCCTAAATGACTATTTTTGAAAAAATCGTTTTAAATCGTATCAAGATTTTATTACTTTGTCAATTCAAAGTTGATCTCAAATTTTTATATTTGACTTTATAATATCAAATTTTTTCTGACCAATACCGCGTACATTTTGTATTTCTTCAATGGACTTAAATAAACCGTTGTCATGCCTGTATTCAATTATTCTCTCCGCCATCTTTGGACCTATACCTTTTAGCGTTTGCAATTCTTCTAAATTTGCAGTATTAATATTAACCATTGTGTCATTGATTTTTGACTCTTTATTGCTGCTGTTGGTTGAAATATTTTCATCATCACTTTCAATACTTTTGATAACTTTTTCCGGAATACGAATATGTTGACCGTCGGATATAGTTTCCGCCATATTAAAATTATCAATATCGGCCGTCGGAAGGAGACCATCGCAAGCATTGACGGCATCGGCAACTCTCAAGTTATCTTTGCTGCTTGACAGCTCAACCATTCCAGGCTTATTGACTGCACCTGTAACGTATACAAAAATGGTTTTGCTCGGTATCTCGGTTAAGTTTTCATCTTCGATTGAATTTGAATTAGCACTGCTTAGATTAACATAATCGTCGTCATTGGGAATAAAACTATAACCTATTATCAAAAAAGCAAACACCAATAAAAGTATCATTGAAGGTTTAAACATTGGCAAAATCAACACCTCCGTCAAGAATTTATCAAGTCATCAAATATTGTTTATACTAAAAAGCCATGAAGTTTTTTATCACTTCACAGCTTATAGTTAATGACTTATATTATGATCCGATTAAATTGTATGCAGTTGAATTGAACTTGTACCGCCTTCACCATATTTAATGCCGGAAGTCAAAACTACTAAGTCACCTTTTTTAACAATGCCGTGTTCCGTTGCACTTTTTGCAGAAAATCTTATCATTTCGTCCGGATTCATCCAAGGTACACCAGGAATTGTAAAGACTCCCCAACGTAAATTCAAATGACGTGCAACCATGTAATTTGGCGCAAATGCAATGATATCAGCTTTCGGACGATATTTTGATACTATGCGAGTTGTATAACCGGATTTTGTCGGCGTGATAATTGCCTTAGCGTCAAGTTCATAAGCAAGTTGAACGGTAGCATGAGCGATTGCGTCAGTTTTTGAATATTTATGACCGAGACCCTTAGTCAAGAAAATTTCTTTGTATTCGAGTGATTCTTCCATACGCAGTGCAATACGATTCATAGTTGCCGCAGCTTCAACAGGATGCTTGCCGCTTGCCGTTTCACCACTGAGCATTATAGCATCAGCACCATCAAGGATTGCATTACCAACGTCAGAAACTTCAGCACGAGTCGGACGAGGATTTTCTGTCATTGATTCAAGCATTTGAGTTGCAACAATAACCGGCTTTCCTGCCTCATTGCACTTTTTGATAATCTCTTTCTGAATGATAGGAACATCTTCCGCCGGAATTTCAACGCCTAAGTCACCGCGAGCAACCATTATTCCGTCAGAAGCAGCAATAATTTCGTCGATATTTTTAACACCTGCAAGATTTTCAATCTTCGGAATGATTTCCATATGGCCGCCATGTTTTGCAATTAAATTGCGAATTTGCTCAACATCAGAAGCACGCTGAATAAATGAAGCGGCAACAAAATCCATATCATTTTCAATGCCGAAAATTAAATCTTTCTCGTCTTGTTCGCTAATTGCCGGAAGTCCAAGTTCAACACCAGGCGCCGCAACACGTTTGCGAGTAGACATTTTACCGCTGTTGAGAATTTTTGTCACGATGTCTTTGCCTTGAATTTCTTCGACAAGGATTTCAACGAGACCGTCAGAAAGCAAAAGTTTATCTCCAGGTTTAACTTCGCTGTAAAGCAATTTGTGACTTACTCCAACATGAGTTTCGTCGCCAGGTTCATCGGATTGCGTAAGGATAAATTTATTACCGGCAACAAGATTGACGCTGCCGTCTTTAAACTCACCAAGACGCATTTCAGGACCTTTTGTATCAAGGATTAAAGATATGACCTTTTTTGACTTCTTTGCAGCTTCACGGACACGATTAATGCGTTTAAGGTGTCCTTCATGATCGCCATGAGAAAAGTTAAAGCGAGCGCAGTTCATACCGTTTTCAATGAGCTTTTCGACGACACCTTCCGCGTCAGTAGCCGGACCTTGTGTACAAATAATTTTTGTCTTTTTCAGCATAAATTAACAAACCTCCTGACTTTATTTGAATTAAAGTTTATTTGTTATATTATACAATATTTTCTGACAATTACAATTAAAAATTTCAATTACGTTCATACAAATATTACTTATCTATTGGAATTGCATAAAGTACAGTTTCAGCAGATGAATAAGAATGATGTCTAAGAAAGAATTTGTATTTCTTTTTCTTAGTTTCAAATTGCTTTGCATAATTGTAAATATCTATAATATCGTTTTTTCTATGATATGTGCATACTGCAAGTTTAGGCATATTATTTTTTATTGTCTTCTCACTGCCTTTGAGAGCCTCTAACTCACTGCCCTCAATGTCCATCTTGATGAAAGTTACTTTTTCATCTTTAACTATATCGTCAATAGCATAAACTTCTATTTTATTATTTGTTGTTGAATAAGAAATACTTGAAGTTGTTGGAGAAGCCGAATTTACATCAAAATACAATGTGTCTCTTTTACTCCATACCCCCCCCCTTATAACCTCAATATCCCTCATGTTGTCAGTGTTTTTTCGTAACATTGCTATATTATTTTCTAAAGGTTCAAAAGCAAAAATTTTTTTATAATTGTCATTTACAAATTCATCATATTTTAATATGGTGTCACCATTAAAAGCACCACAGTCAACATAAATTTCTTCATGAGGATTAATATTATAAGTTAACTCGTTAAAATATTGATTCTCACAAGAAACGTTTATTATATCTTCACATTCTCCAGTAGATTTTGCTTTTACTAGGGCTTTTAACGTTCTTTTTGAAAGACCATCGCCCAATGAAGTTGACATTTCAGACAATATATCATTGTTTTCACTAAGCCATTCTTCGTTCCAAGACCAAGTCCAAGCTGCATTCCAAATTATATATATTTTTTTATAACGCATTAACGCAGGATTATTTTTCATTATTATCTTTGACTTTAAAATATTAATAAAACCATTAACTAAACTGTAATTATCAAAATCGTCAATAAAATTTGCTATATTTTCGACCTTAACATCATCAATAAAAGTATTAGGTTTATAATATGCTTCATCAACAACAAAAGCCGCAGTTGTTATCCCATTGTTAAATAAAAAATCTTTAATCTCTTTAGAAACAACAGAGTTTCCATAAATTAAAACAGGCTTATTTAATTTTTTTAATTCAGCAATAGTTTCTCTTTCACTCAACATAAAATTACCTCCATAATTAAAATTCTCAAGTATTATTGCCTGCAATGGCTATTAATTTTTTTTCGGTATTTTGATAAGTATCAACTTCAAAAATACCTTGCACTAAAAATTCATTTATTTTATCAATCTTTGCTATTGCCGAATCAATCCGCTTACTGGAGCCTTTAACATAAGCACCGATATGAATTAAATCTTCAGCGTCTTTATAAACCGCCATTAAAGCACGCATATTTTGAGCTGCTTGTAAATGTTTTTTAGTTACGACTTCATTCATAACACGGCTGACACTTGCAAGCACGTCGATTGCCGGAAAGTGATTTTGTGCGGCGATTGAGCGACTCAAAACGATATGACCGTCGAGTATTGAACGAACGGCATCGGCTATTGGTTCATTCATATCATCGCCGTCAACCAATACGGTATAAATTCCTGTGATTGAACCGGTATCGGAAGTTCCGGCACGTTCCAAAAGTCGAGGCAATAAAGCAAAAACGGAAGGCGTATAACCTCTGGTTGCCGGCGGTTCGCCAATCGTTAAGCCAACTTCACGTTGCGCCATTGCAAAACGTGTTACCGAATCCATCATCAAAATAACTTTATGCCCTTGATCTCTAAAATATTCGGCGATAGCTGTACCTGTCATTGCGCCTTTAATTCTGACGAGTGCCGGCTGGTCTGAAGTTGCAACGACGACGACGGAACGTTTTAAACCTTCCTCGCCTAAATCGCGTTCAATAAAGTCACGAACCTCACGACCACGTTCACCAACTAAAGCAATAACACTGATGTCGGCTTCCGTATTTCTTGCGATCATCGAAAGCAGAGTTGACTTACCAACACCGGAACCTGCCATAATTCCAATTCGCTGACCGTCACCTAAAGTCATTAAACCGTCAATCGCTCTGACGCCGACATATAGTGATTGATTTATTCTTGGACGTGTCAAAGGCGGCGGCGGCGGTGCCATGAGAGGATATTCAATCTTGCTAAAAATCGGACCTTTGCCGTCCATTGGATTACCGAGACCGTCAAGAACTCTGCCTAATAATTCGTCACCAACTTTGACCTGCAACATTTTTTGCGCCGCTATAACTTCACAACCTGGACCTACGCCTTGCATTTCACCAATCGCCATGAGCATGACAAAACCTTCACGAAAACCGACGACTTCAGCAGGTATTGGCGGATAAGTCTCAACTTTTGAAATAACATAACACAATTCGCCAACACTGACAGGCGGACCTTGTGACTCAATGACGAGACCGACAACTTGAGTGACTTTGCCGGTGAGTTTAATTGTCCTTGCATCTTTTATGACATCTATCAGCTTTTCTAAATTAATATCATTTTTAATCTTCGCCATTAGAATCACCTAATTATTTTTGAATTATCTAACAATTATTTTATCACATCACAAGTGAAAGTCAATGAGGAATATTTAATTTGTATTGGCGAATCACATTAAAATTGTTTCTAAAAAAATTAATCAACCATTAATTTGACGATTAAAAAATTTTTTATCAACACTTTTAAATTTTGGAATTTGCGACAAAGAAATTTTTTTAATTAATCAATATTGCAGGTATGCAGATTGAAACGTCGAATATTTTTGAAAACAAAAGATTGATTTAAAATGGAAAGGCGGTTTTTAAAATATGATTAAAAGAGCACTTATAAGTGTGTCAAAAAAATTTGGCGTAGTTGAATTTGCAAAAAAACTCGTCAAGGCGAATATCGAGATCATCAGTACCGGTGGAACTATGAGAGCACTTAGAGCGGCAGGTGTTCCTGTAACTTATGTCAGTGATTTGACAGGCTTTCCTGAAATTATGGACGGCAGAGTTAAAACCCTCAATCCGGCAATTCATGGTGGTATTTTAGCGGTTCGCGATAATCCTGAGCACGTCAAGCAAATGGAAGAAAACAATATTAAACCTATTGATATGGTTGTTGTCAATCTCTATCCGTTTAAGGAAACGGTTGCAAAGCCAAATGTAACAATGGAAGAAGCCATCGAAAATATTGATATTGGCGGTCCGGCAATGATAAGAGCAGCGGCAAAAAATTTTAAGTATGTGACAGTTATTACTGATCCAGATCGCTACGATACAGTTGCCGATATGATTGCAAAAGATGGCAATGTCAGTTACGATTTCAGATATAAACTTGCGCTTGAGGCATTTGCTCATACTACTGATTATGATGCTGCAATTACTAAATATTTAAGTGAGAAATTATGAGAGAAGTATTTTTTTTACTGCTGGTGTTTTCAATTCTCAGCGTTATGGCGTGCGTTACGGCGTTCACTTTATCAAGTCTGGTAAAAATAAAAATACCGACTAAAAAGGTTATTCGTGTAGCGATTGGCAGTGTAATTGTGTTTGTCATTTCGACAATTCTCATGGTCTTAACAAAATAAAATGGTGTTGATATGTCAAGTGAAATAACAATTTTACTCGAAAACACAAAACTAGAGCAGTCTAAATTTAAAATTGAACATGGATTATCACTTTATGTAAAAACTTCAAGGTCAACATTTATTTTTGATTGCGGACAAACAGCTATATTTTGTTCAAATGCTGCGTTAATGAATGTTGATTTATTAAAAGTTCAATTCGTTGTGTTGAGTCATTCTCATTACGATCATGCTGCCGGATTTCCAAAATTGCTGCAATTCGTTACGCCTTCAATGCTTTATATTGGCAATAATTTTTGGCGCGAGAAATTCTCTTACGATTCGGACAACAATAATTATAAATATCGTGGCTGCGGTTTCACGGCATTTGATTTGGAACGTTGGAACATCAAACAAAATATTTGTAATGATTTAATTAAACTTGACGACGATGCTTGGCTAATTGGAAATATCAACAAAAAATATTCATTTGAGACGATTCCGAAAAAATTTGTTTGCGGCAAAGATAAGCGGCAAGATGATTTCAGTGATGAGATTGTTTTGGTGCTGCGTGAAGGTCATGGCGTTGCTGTAGTTACCGGCTGCGCTCATAACGGCATTTTGAATATTGTTGCAATCGTTCAGCAGAGATTAAATTTGCCGGTTAAAAGTGTTATTGGCGGCATACATTTAAGTGGCGTAAATATCGAACGAATTGACAAGACATTAAATGAACTCAAAAAATTTGGCGTTAATCGTCTTGCGCTTTGTCATTGTTCCGGTGATGAAGTGCAAAAACGCATTAAAAATTACGACTTCAAAAATTATAAAATTTCAACAGGCTCAATAATAAATCTTGAGTAGGTGATTTAACATGAATTTAAAATTTCATAAGGCGGCATTGGCTTTAATTATGTCGTCAAGTTTTTGTTTAACTTATAATGTCGAGGCTTCTTCAGTGCCAAGTGATGCTTCAAAATACAAAGGACACTATTACAAAGTTTATAATCGCTCATTAAATTGGCATGATGCAAAGAGTTATTGCGAAAATAAAGGTGGACACCTTGTAACAATAACCTCTTTAGGTGAGCAAGATTTTGTTGCCGATTTGATAGCTGAGGACGGCAATAAAAATTGTTATTGGCTTGGCGGTCATAAAAGCAGCAAAGGTATTTGGCGCTGGGTTACGAATGAGCCTACGCCTTATGCTAATTGGGCTAAAGGTCAGCCGGACAATTACACTGACGAAGAAGATTGCGTAATGATGTATCGCCGCAAAAATCCTGCATCTTCCAGCAGTATTGGACAATGGAATGACATCTGCTGGGATGGAAACTGCAATAACGAAGACTTCTTTGGCGTTCGTAATTTTGGCTTTATTTGTGAATGGGATTCTAAGAGCGGTCCAAACGGCAGATACAATCGAAATGATGATGACGATTATGATGACTATGACGACGATGATAATTATAACAGGAATCACAGGCATAGAAGCAGACATGACAGATGGTGGTAAATTAATTAGTTATGATGAATTGAGGTAGATTGAATTGAATATTTTAATAATTGGCAGCGGTGGACGTGAACACACATTAGCCTGGAAAATTTCGCAAAGTTCAAAATGTGAGAAACTCTACGCAATACCTGGCAATCTTGGAATTGCAGAAGTCGCCGAATGTATTGAAGGAATTTCAATTAACGATAATTCAGCAGTTATTGATTTTGCAAAAAGTCACGAGATTGGCTTAGTTGTGATTGGACCGGAAGCGCCGCTAGTCAATGGTTTAGTTGATGATTTGACAGCAGCAGGTATCAAGGCATTTGGACCAACAAAGGCTGCTGCACAAATTGAAGGCTCGAAGATTTTTGCTAAGAACTTGATGAAAAAATACAATATTCCAACGGCTACTTATGAAATTTTCGACGACGTTAATAAAGCATGCAGATATATTAAGGCGGCAGGTACTCCGATTGTTGTCAAAGCTGACGGACTTGCGGCAGGCAAAGGCGTTATCGTTGCACAGACAGTTGACGAGGCGATTAATGCTGTCTTTGAAGTCATGGAGCAAAAGTCTTTTGGTGAGGCCGGCAGTCGAATTGTGATTGAGGAATTTATGGACGGCGAAGAAGCCTCTGTTTTAGCCTTTACAGACGGCAAAACAATCATTCCTATGGTTCCGTCGCAGGATCACAAGCGAGTCAATGACGGCGATAAAGGACTTAATACCGGCGGCATGGGTGCATATGCTCCGGCACCGATTATGACTGAAGAAATTCTCAAAAAAGCGGAAGATAAAATTTTAAAACCGACTATTGCTGCAATGTCCAAAGAAGGAATTAATTATAAAGGCTGTCTCTATGCAGGTTTGATGATTGTCAACGGTGAGCCTAAAGTTGTCGAATTTAATGCACGATTTGGCGATCCTGAAACTCAAGTTGTATTGCCACTTTTGGAAAATGATTTAGTTGATATAATGCTTGCCTGTATCGAAGAAAATCTTGACACTCAAAAAATAGAATGGTCTTCTGACAGCGCAGTTTGCATAGTGTTGGCTTCCGGCGGGTATCCTCAAAATTATAAAAAAGGCTTTGAAATTGACGGAATTAACAAGGCTAAGGCTTTAGGCAATTTGATTTTTCATGCAGGCACGGCTAAGGCTGGTAATAAAATTGTTACGAACGGTGGCAGAGTGCTGGGCGTCGTTGCAAGAGCTGACAATATTAAATCTGCTGTCGATAAGGCATATAAAGGCGTTGAAGTGATTCATTTTGATAATATGCACTTCAGAAAAGACATTGCTTATCGTGCATTATAAAATTAATATTTGGAGTGATTTAAAATGTTTGATGTAATTATAATCGGTGCCGGATTTGCCGGTTCAGTTTTGGCGGAAAGATTCGCAACACAGCAAAATAAATCTGTCCTGCTCATTGAACGCCGTAATCATATTGGCGGTAATTGCTATGATGAGCGTGATGATAACGGTGTTTTAATTCATAAGTACGGTCCGCATTTACTTCACACTGACGATGAAGAAGTTTGGAAATATCTTTCGCAATTTGCTAATTGGGACGTTTATCATCATCACGTTCAGGCAATGATTGACGGTCAAATTGTTCCTCTGCCTTTTAACTTGAATACTCTGCATAAACTTTTTCCGACGCCGCTTGCAAATAAACTTGAATCAGCATTGCTTAATCGCTACGATTATAATTCAAAAGTGCCAATCCTCAAGTTGAAACAATCTACGGATAAAGATTTGCGTTATCTTGCTGATTATGTCTATGAGAAAGTTTTCCTGCATTATACTGAAAAACAATGGGGACTTTCACCGGAAAATATTGAAGGTGCCGTAACTGCTCGCGTACCTGTTTTCGTCGGCCGTGATGACAGATATTTTAACGACAGATTCCAAGCTGTACCTACAAAAGGCTATACCGAACTTTTCAAGAAAATGCTGAATCACAAAAATATTAAAATTTTACTCAACACCAGATTCAACGAACTTATGAGAGTTGACGGCGATAAAATTTTCTTCCTGGATCAACCTTTTGACGGTCAAGTAATTTACACCGGTCAACTTGATGAACTTTTCAACGAAAAATTTGGTTCTCTGCCTTACAGAAGTATTGATATGAAATTTGAAATTGTAGACACTGAAAATTATCAGCCTGCAGCGGTTGTCAACTATCCGAACAATTATGATTTTACGCGAATCACCGAATTTAAAAAGATTCATCCTATTAAATCAATTACGACAACAATTTTAAAAGAATATCCGCAGGATTATGTACCTGGAAAAAATACGCCATATTATCCAATTTTCACCGAAGAAAATCAAAAACGCTATGAGCAATATGCCTCAGCAGTCAAAGAAGTTAAAAATTTAACTGCCGTTGGTCGACTTGCTGAATATCGTTATTACGATATGGACGACATTGTTAAACGTGCGCTTGATGTGTTTAAAACTTTCGGCGAATAACCGGAGGCTGAATTAATTTGGACGTAAAAATTTTAGTTGCTACGCATAAGGAATATTGGCTGCCGAATGAAGATGTTTATCTTCCAATTCACGTTGGCTGCACAGGACAGGCTAAGTTTGGATTTGTTGGCGATAATACCGGTGATAACATTGCCGAAAAAAATGCTAACTATTGTGAGTTGACCGGTTTATATTGGGCATGGCGAAATTTAGATTGCGAATATTTAGGCTTGTGTCATTATCGTCGTTATTTTGGACATAAGAATTATTTTGACGGCACTGAAAAATTGAAGCAAAAAATTTTTCAACGTGCGGATTACGAAAAACTTCTGGAAGAAAACGAAATTATCTTGCCATATCAACGGCGATACTATATTGAGACCGTACGCAGTCAATATGAACATGCTCACAGCGCTCGTGATTTGGAGCAAATTGAAGATATTATTGCAAAACATCATCCGGATTATTTAAGGTCATTTCGTGCAGTAATGAATCGGCGAAAGCTGCATTTGTGGAATATGTTTGTTATGAAAAAAAATATGCTTGATTCGTATTGCAGTTGGCTTTTCGATATATTGTTCCGCTATGAAAAATGGATGGACGAACATAACTTGAGTGAGCAAAAGTGGCGTTTATTCGGTTTCATTTCTGAGCGACTTTTAGATGTTTGGCTGTTTGGCAAGAATTTAAAAAAAGCAGAAGTTGACGTGGTTATGTTGGAAAAAATTAACTGGTTCAAAAAAGGCAGTGATTTTCTGCGTCGTAAATTCTTTGGACGCTCATGAAAAGTTCAATTTGGAATTGGATTCAATTTTGGATATTAAAGCGGAAATTGCAGTTGATTATCACTTTGACTACGCTGAAAATATAAATCATGACAATCAAATTGCGAAACTAACATACAGTCAATCAACGAATAAATAAGTTATAAATTAGTAACGGAAGAAAGTTTTGGACTTCTTCTGCTTTTTTATTTGTCAAAAATGGCATTAACAATAGTTTGGAGCATTTTGCGTTCCTTAGCGGTTGGAAACTTCGATTTAATAGTATACTTGCCGTACAAAATCATCGTCTCAAAGTCTACGGTATCCATTGCGTCGAGACAACTTTTGTCGTTTTCGAGGAGATAATCAATCGACACGTCGAAGAAATTGGCAAGTTTTTTTATTGTCGCAATGTCCGGCTCACGAATGCCTTGTTCATAATTACTATAAGTTGATGGAAGTATATTTATATTTTGGGCTACTTGAGCTTGAGATAATTCTTGATGTTTTCGCAAATAACGAAGTTTATCTTTAAACATATATATCACCGTTAAGAATATTAGGTATGAAAATATATGTTTTACACAAATTTTAATAAAATACTTGTAATTATTCAATATGTGTTGTAAAATAGAAAAAATATTTGGAATTTTTCTTGTATTTAATGATCGAGGTGATTTATAATTAAAATAAATTTTTTGTCGTTGTTAATTTTGATTTGAAAGAAAGGTGATTTTTTGTATGGCTGATATCTATAATGATACGAGTAATACCATTATTGCAGGAACTATAGAAAATAATTTTATTTATAATGCCGCTGCTGATAATGTTACTATTAATGGCGGCACAAATGAAGATACTATTTATACTAACTATAGTCTCCATGTGTCTATCAATAGTGGCATTGGTAACGATTCCGTTTATAACTACCACAGCGACAGCGTAACCATTGATAGTGGCGACGGTAATGATTCTATTTATAATGACTATGGCGACTACATTACTATTAGTAGTGGCACTGGTAGTGATTCGATTTATAACTACTATGGCAAATATGTTACTATTAATGGTGGTGACGATAATGATTCCATTACGAACTACTATGGTCACATAACTACTATTAATGCTGGCACTGGTGATGATTCGATTTATAATTACTACGATCATGATGTCTCTATTGTTGGTAGCGACGGTAATGATTTCATTTATAACGAACAGGGTAATGCTATTACTGTCAATGGTGGCACTGGTAATGATTCGATTTATAATTCCGGCAACTACGTTACTATTAATGGTGGTGACGGTAATGATTCCATTAATAATGTCGGCGACAACGTTAATATTAATGCTGGAACTGGTGACGACATTATAAGCCTCAGCAGCCTTTTTTATTGTAATGTCATTAAATATGCCAATGGTGATGGTAATGATACTATCTATGGTTTTGATTCAAATGATACTATTAATATTACAAATGGCGATTATTCAACGCTGGAAAGTGGCGATGATGTAATTATTACCGTTGACAATGCCTCAATGCTCCTAAAAGACGCTAAAGGCAAAGCCATTAATATAGCTAAGGAAATAACTACCACCATTAACAATGGATTTTATATTTCAAATTATAATGAAAATACTTTGATTAGCGGCAGTGATTATAATGATACTATCTATAATAACGCAGTTAGAAATGTAACTATTAATTCTGGTGTTGGTAATGATTATATTTATAATCACGAAGACAGTGTGATTATTGACAGTGGTGCTGGTAATGATTCTATTTATAGCGATCTTGGTCAATATGTCTCTATTGATGGTGGCGCTGGCGATGATTACATTTATAGCAACGACAACAAAAAAGTTACCATTAATGGTAGCGAAGGTAATGATATTATACATCTTAGCAACTACTATGGTGAATATTCTTCTTCATATGGCAATATAATTAATTATTCTGATGGCGATGGTAATGATACTATCTATGGTTTTGATTCAAATGATACTATTAATATTACAAATGGCGATTATTCGACGCTGGAAAGTGGCGATGATGTAATTATCACCGTTGGAAATGGTTCAATGCTTCTCATAGACTCTAAAGGTCAAACTATTAAAATAATTAAAAGAATTAATGCCATTAACGACGAATTGTATATTTCAAATCATAATGAAAATACTTTGATTAGCGGCAGTGATTATGATGATACTATCTATAATGACGAAGTTAGAAATGTAACTATTAATTCTGGCACTGGCAATGATTCTATTGGTAACTCTTTCGGTCGTTATGTCTCTATTGATAGTGGTGCTGGTAGTGATTCAATTTATAACTACTATGGTCGCTATGTCTCTATAAATGGTGGTACTGGTGATGATTCTATTGATAATAATTACGGCGACAGAGTTACTATCAATGGTGGCGAAGACGATGATTCAATTTATAATCGTCATGGTCGCTATGTCTCTATAAATGGTAGTGCTGGTGATGATTCCATTACGAACGACTCCAGCGCCGCCAATGTTACCATAAGTGGTGGCGAAGGTAATGATTCAATTAGGAACTATGAAGGTTATGCCGCATCTATCAATGGTGGCGAGGGTAGTGATTCTATTTACAATTCCGGCAACTATGTTACTATCAATGGTGGTGTCGGTGCTGATTCTATTTATTCTTCCGGCGACAGAGCTATTATTAATGGTGGCGACAGTAATGATTCCATTAATAATGCCGGCGACCACATCACTATAAATGGTGGTACTAATGATGATTCAATTACGAACTACAGCGGCGATTATGTTAATATTGATGGTAGTGAAGGTAACGATATTATAAGTCTCAGCAACTATGCTCGTTACAGTATTATTAAATATGCCAATGGCGACGGTAATGATACTGTTTATGGTCTTAATTATGATGATACTGTCAATATCACAAGCGGTGATTATTCAACGCAGGAAAGTGGCGACGATATAATTGTCAGTGTCGGCAACGGCTCAATGCTTCTAAAAGACGCCAAAGGTCAGACACTTAACATTATTGGCAACAAAGTTATTGATAACGTAAAAAGTAATTTTACTTACAACTCTAATAAAACAGCTATAACTCTCGATTCAGTTTTTAGTGGCACTCTTGATTCAACTGATTATGATTCAACAGTCAAAACGATTGATGCAACTAAAGTCACAAAAGCAATTAACATTGTCGGAAACAGTCTTGCTAACACCATTAAAGGAACCTCAAAAGCTGACACCATTTATGGCGGTGCAGGCAAAGATGTTCTTTACGGCAATAAAGGTGCTGATTTTATCGAAGGTGGCGCCGGTGCTGATACCTTATTCGGCGGTAAAGGTAAAGATACTCTCGTCGGTGGCAATGGTAAAGATGTTTTCGTTTACTTTAACGGTGACGGCAGCGACATCATCACTGATTATACTGCCACTCAAGACAGAATTTTAATGCAGAATTTGGAGTCTATGACTTCTTCGCTGAGTGGTTCTGACGTGGTTTTGACGGTTGGCAAAGGCTCAATTACCGTTAAAGAAGGTGTCAATAAAGCAATATCATTAATTGATCCTGACGGCAATGATATTTATTTAATGCAAGGCTCAAGCGGTAAAGACAGCTTAACAGGAAGTGCAAGCAAAGATACAATTTATGGCAATGGCGGAGCTGATTACTTGAGTGGTTAACGGCGGAGCTGGTGCAGACTCTATTGAAGGTGGCGCCGGTGCGGATACTATTATCGGTGGCAAAGGTAAGGATACTTTGACGGGTGGCAAAGGCAAGAATGTCTACATTTACAACAACGGCGACGGTAAAGACATTATCACGGATTATAAGTCATCGGACAAAATTCAAATTGACAGCAGCTATTCAACGCAGGTAAGCGGTCAAGATGTAATTATTAAAGTCGGCAGCGGTTCAATCACACTTAAAGACGCGATCGACAAGAAATTAAATATTGATACTTCGCTTAACTATATTGAATCTGCATGGTTTGCTCAAGATGACAATTTTATAACTGATGATATTGACTCAATCTTTGAAACTGCGACAAATAATTACAATGTCGGAAGTATTGAAGTCTTAAATAATTCAACAGACATTTTAACTGACTTCAGGAAAAATGATCGAACGCTTGCAAATAATAGTAAGTGTCCTAAATAATTTTAATTTGATTTTCAAGTACAATCTTCCAAATCGCTGGAAGATTTTTTTATTTTACATTTCACGCAGTAAAAAATATAACTTGCTTGACATATTCGACAATATTTGTTATAAATGAATCAGAATATTTTAATGATTGGCGTTGTTAAATTGTCCATGAGTAGGAGGTGAAACCGTTACTTAATTTGTGATGTATTAATTAAATTTTTTGTGTCCTAAAAATATCAAATTTGCAGTCTGAATCAGCAATCGGCACGATAGTTTAATTTATTTACGTATTAAATAACGGTAATATAATATGTTGAAATTCGGCGGAAGTCCTGGTGTTTTAAAATGTTCCTTTTGTGAAAAAACAGAACATCAAGTCAGAAAATTAATTGCAGGTCCACATAATGTTTATATTTGTGATGAATGTATTGAGCTTTGCAGTGAAATTATAGAGGAAGATGACGATGACGAAGTTATTGTAGGTGATGAAATTGACTTGCCTAAGCCTAAAGAAATTTGTTCGATTTTAGACCAATATGTTATAGGACAGGCTGATGCTAAAAAAACGCTTTCGGTTGCAGTTTACAATCATTATAAGCGCATAAATCAAAAGGAAAAGCGCAATAAAAGTGATGTCGAGCTTCAAAAATCCAATATTTTAATGATTGGGCCTACAGGCTGCGGCAAAACTTTATTGGCTCAAACGCTGGCAGGTATTTTAAATGTGCCGCTTGCTATTGTCGATGCAAATTCTATGACGGAAGCCGGTTACGTTGGCGAAGATGTTGAGGATATTTTATTTTCGCTCCTTCAAGCTGCAAACGGCGATGTAGAAAAGGCGGAACGCGGCATAGTTTACATTGACGAAATTGATAAAATTGCTCGTAAAAGCGGCATGGGACGTGATATTTCCGGCGAAGGTGTCCAGCAGGCACTTTTGAAGGTCTTGGAAGGTACAAAAGTTTCGCTTATTTCTCCAAGTAGCAGCGGCGGTTTTAGACATTCGGCTCAAATGGCATCACCTATAACTATCGACACTAGAAATATCTTATTCATTTGCGGTGGCGCTTTCACTTCACTCGAAAAAGTTATTGAGAATCGTTTAAAAGGCAGTAACTTAGGATTTGGCGCAGCAGTTCAATCTAAGACTGACAAAGATGTAGGTGCCACGTTAAAAGAAGTTGTGCCGGACGATTTATTAAAGGATGGCTTAATACCTGAACTCGTTGGACGTTTGCCGATAATTGTTACTCTTGATGCTCTTGACGAAGAAGCTCTTATCGAAATTTTAACTAAGCCTAAAAATGCGCTAATTAAACAATATCAAAAACTCATGGAAATGGATGGCGCAAATCTTATATTTGAAGACGAAGCTGTTAGACTTATTGCAAAAGAGGCAATCCAAAGAAATACCGGTGCAAGAGGACTACGCTCAATTCTTGAAAAGTTGATGCGGAACGTCATGTTTGAGGCACCGTCGGTAGATGGCAGAGCAACTTGCGTTATAACCGAAGAAGTAGTTAAAAATAATCAAGAACCGATTCTTCAGATTGACAGCAGCAAGGTTAAAAAAATTCGTAATGTTTAATTGTTATTAAATTAGGCATTAATATGGGAGTGATATAAATGGCCGAATTGGTAAGTTTGCCGCTAGTACCGCTTCGAGGAATGACAATATTTCCAAATATGATAGTACATTTAGACGTAGGCAGAGATCGTTCAGTAAGCGCACTTGAGGCGGCAATGGTAGAAGAACGTAAAATTTTTTTGGTTGCACAAAAGACAATCGACAATGAGTCTCCTGATCGTGAAGAACTTTACGAAATTGGAACTGTCTCAGAAATTAAACAGATTTTAAAATTACCGGACGGTAACATTAGGGTTTTAGTTGAAGGTCTCAATCGCGGCATAATGGTCGGTTATCGTGAATTTGAAAATTATGCTGAAGTTGACGTTGACGTACATGAAGATCACTGGACTGAATCACTGCATATGGAAGCCTTAATTCGTGGCGTTGTGCATGAATTTGAAGATTGGGTTAAACTCAGTCGAAAAATTCCGCCGGAAACTTTCGTCGCAGTTACAATTCTTGAAGATGTTGGACGCCTTGCCGATTTGATTGCAAGTCATTTAAATTTAAAATTGGAAGATAAGCAGGCTATATTGGAATGTCTTGACGTTGAACAGAGACTTCAAAAACTCTATGAAATTCTGGCACGTGAACTGGAAGTGCTTAAAATGGAAAACAAAATTGGTCAGCAAGTTCGCAGTCAGATGGAAAAAATTCAAAAAGATTATTACTTGCGTGAGCAACTCAAGGCAATTCATAAGGAACTTGGTGAAGATGAAGACAGAGCCGACGAAATGGCAGAATATCATAAAAGGTTAGATGAAGGCGGTTATCCTGAAGAAGTTAAAAAAGTCGTTGAAAAAGAAATGCGGCGTATGGATAAGTTGCCTTCAATGTCTCAAGAATTGAGTGTTATCCGTACTTATGTTGATTGGTTAATGGACCTGCCTTGGCAAAAGTCAACAGAAGACATGATGGATATTGCCAACGCTGAAAAGGTTTTAAATCAAGACCACTACGGCTTAGAAAAAGTCAAAGAAAGAATTTTAGACTTTTTAGCGGTTAAAGAATTAGTGCAGGATAAGCCTTCTCCAATTTTATGTTTAGTCGGTCCGCCTGGTGTTGGTAAAACTTCTCTTGCTTCGTCGATTGCAAGGGCCATGAATCGTAAATTCGTTCGCGCTTCACTTGGCGGCATCAGAGACGAGGCGGAAATTAGAGGACATCGCAGAACCTATGTCGGCGCAATGCCTGGTAGAATTATTCAAGGTATTCGCAAAGTTGGCGCAAATAATCCTGTATTTTTGCTCGACGAAGTTGATAAAATTGGTGCAGCAGGTTACAGCGGCGATCCTTCATCGGCACTTCTGGAAGTCCTTGATCCTGCACAAAATAACACTTTCAGCGATCATTATATTGATTTGCCTTTTGACCTCTCTCATGTTCTTTGGATCGTCACCGCTAATAATCTTGGAACGATTCCAAAGCCACTTCGTGACAGAATGGAAATTATTACACTTTCGAGTTATACTGAGGCTGAAAAATATGAAATTGCTAAACGTCATTTAACTAAGCGCCAAAAGGAAGAAAACGGATTAGCAAACGGTGATGTTTATTTCGGTGGCGGTGTACTTCAAGAGATCGTTGCCGAGTATACTCGCGAAGCCGGCGTACGTGAGTTGGAGCGAATCATTGGCAAGGCTTGTCGTAAGGCAGCAAGAAAAATTGTTGAAGGTTCAGAAAAACCAATCAGAATTACAAAAAAGAATTTGTCAGACTTCATTGGAAAGCCTAAATTTATTCAGACTAAAGCAGAGAAAAAGCCACAAATTGGAGTATCAACCGGAATGGCCTGGACAGAAGTTGGCGGCGACATTTTACCGACTGAAGCAATAGTTTTAAAAGGCAAAGGGCAGCTTATTTTGACAGGCAAACTCGGAGATGTCATGCAAGAATCTGCACAAGCCGGCTTGACTTATGTTAGAAGCCGCTCTGATATGTTGAAACTCGAAGAAGATTTTTACGAAAAAAATGATATCCACGTTCACGTACCTGAAGGCGCTGTGCCAAAGGACGGACCTTCCGCAGGCATAACGATGGCTACGGCGATGATTTCTGCTCTCACAAAACGAAAAGTACGCAGTGATGTTGCGATGACAGGTGAAATTACATTAAGAGGCAATGTTTTGCCGATCGGCGGTCTCAAGGAAAAAGTTTTGGCGGCATATCGTGAAGGTATGCACACGATTATTTTGCCTAAAGAAAATACTCGTGATCTGGAAGATATACCTGAAAATGTCAGAGAAAAATTAGAATTTGTGCCAGTTGAACACATGGACGAAGTTTTAAAGACCGCATTGTTAAAATAAAAATTTACGACACGTTTCAAATAAAAAACTCTCAAAAGGTTTTTAACCAAATGAGAGTCTTTTTTGTTGCCAATATCAATTTAATAAATCACCACGCAACTATCGTTATACCATTATCTTCTGCAAGTGCTACCATTTTTTCACGCTCAACTAAAAGCGTTTTATCTGCTTCAATGGCAAGCGCTGTAGCACCGGATTGTACCATAATTTCAATAGTGTGATACCCAACAGTAGGAACGTCAAAACGATTATCCTGCTTTGGTTTTGAAACTTTCGCGACTACTGCACCGCCGTTGGCAAGTTGACCGCCGCGAAGTATACAGGCATCAGTACCTTCAATCGCCTCAAGCGCCATAACTGCACGATTTTTTACAACGACAGTCTGACCTATGTCAAAGCGTCCCAGTTCTTTAGCAATTCTCATTCCAAATTCCAAATCTAAACGTTCTTCGTCAGTTGGTTCACGTTTTGTAATTGTGCCGCGATGTGGCATTAACTTTCTGATTAGTGCTGTCTGGTCGAAAGTCTCCATGCCTGCCTTTGCCAATTCTCTAACAAACGCCAACATTATAGTATCATCATTTCGATCCGGCAACGACATAATTAATTGCAACATTCTTGCATCTGGTATAACTGCACCGTTAAATAATAATTCCTTAGTGACTTTTCCAATCATTGTAATTAATCTCAAATCCTTTGACTTGAGATAATTTAAAATTGCGTCCAGTTGTGCAACGCTAATCATTTGAAAGTCATTAGCAAATTGTGCAATTTCCGGATCAGTTGCCGGCAGCAATCCAACTGCATAAACTTCGTAACCTAATTGCCTTGCCGCTCTTGCACATTCAACAGGCAATCTTCCTGCGCCTGCTAGTATTCCAAGTTTCTCCAAAAACTTCACTCCCAAAAATTTACCTTTGATAATTTCTCGAATGAAACCAAATTGTTTTTAAATCACTATACTCGTCAAAAGAATACAAAGATTTATCTTTTCCCAATCCAGACTCTTTTACTCCTCCAAATGGAGCACTATTATCATCATTACCATAACTGTTAATATGAACTAAACCAGTCTCGATATTTCTTGCAACGTAATATGCTTCATCTAAATCATCAGTCCACACTGCTCCTGCCAACCCATAATCTGATGAATTAGCAATACTTAATGCTTCATCTACACCTTCTACAGGCAAAACAACAACAACTGGTCCAAAAATTTCTTCTACAACAACTTTTGACATTATTGAAATATTACTTATAATTGTCGGTTGAATACAACAAGCTTTTTCAGAATGCAATTTTTTATTTTGAGCTTGATAAACTTCTGCACCTTCATCTTTAGCCTGTTGAATATACTTTTGAATTTTATGATATTGTTCAGGACTGACAACACAACCTACATTATTATCAGTATCGTAAGGGTCACCCGGCACGTAACGTTCGCATTCAAGTTTCAAATACTTTATAAAATCATTAAACTTTGACTTATCTATAATAACTCTTGAAGGTGCAGAACAAATTTGCCCTTGATTATAAAACATATTATCAGCTAATACCTTTGCAGCTTCAGCTAAATTTGAGCAATTATTTGTAACTATATAAGGTCCTTTTCCGCCACATTCCAAAGCTACTTTCTTCATATTTGATTGACCTGAATACTCCAATATTCTCTTTCCGGTTGTACTTGAACCGGTGAAAAAAATTCCACGAACATCCTTATGCAAGGCTAATGCTTTTCCAGCTACTTCCCCATATCCTGTAACAACATTAAACACGCCTGAAGGAATACCAGCTTCCCTAGTTAAGGCAGCAACCTTTAAAATTGACAGTGAAGACTGTTCAGCGGGTTTCATAACAATAGAATTTCCCATAAGCAACGCAGGTGCAAATTTCCAAGCAGCAACAACCAAAGGATCATTCCAAGGTGTAATGGCGCCTACAACCCCAAGAGGAACTCTGATTATAACACCAAATTCACTACCTCTCGGTGGAATTGCCTTATCATAGTATTTATCAACAGCTTCCGCAAAATAACGAACCACTTCAATAGCTTTCGGTATAGAATCGTAAAAATAATTTTGATAAGATCTTCCCGTCTCATAAGTATCCAATAAGGCAAGTTCTTCTCTATTTTTTTCCATTAAATCTGCTAATTTTAAAAGAATAATTTTCTTTTCACTGGGAGGTAACATTGACCAAGAGCCAGAATAAAAAGATTTTTTTGCAAATTCAACTGCTTTATTAACGTCAACATCATCACAAGCAGCAATTCCTGAAATAATTAAGCCATCTATAGAAGAAATTTTTTCAATTGTTTTTCTATTTTCCGCTTCAACAAATTCACCATTAATATAAGCTCTTTTTTCAATATTTAAGTTTTCCAACTTTTTTCTGACATTCATTTTATAAATCATCTCCGTACATCAAATTAATTTAAATGAAACGATCATATTCAGGAATTATTTCAATCTTATCATGATCCATTTGCATAAGACGTATTAACTCTTTGTTAGTTTCATCACGCAAACAATGAAATTGACATTTCTCTACAGGATCTAACTCCTTCATCACTTTTTGTCGTCTTTCACTGTGCCAAATAGTTTGAATCGAATCCTGCTTTGCATCTCCAACACAGAAATTTTTCTTGCCACGCCAATATGGACAAACATAAACTCCGGAAGGACAAATCAACGTACGAAGATATGCTGCAGGACAAAAATGATAATCTTTTTCTTGAGAAGATTTTACACAATTCAAAGAATCATTCAAATTAATAGCAGTTATGATTTTAAAGTTGTCAGTTTCTAATTCGTATAAACGTTTAATTTCAATTTTAGCCTCATTCATACGCTCTTGCGAATGGCGAACTAATGAATGTACCCCCCCCCTACGTAGTTGTAACTTGGCTTTATTTCAATATAATCGCAGCCAATTTGCTTTGCAAGTACCGCTGCATCATAAATTTCTGATATATTAGATTGTATACCAAATCCATCAGCTTCCGTGCGAATCAAAAAAGAAAAACCCAAATTTCCTCTTTTAATTTTTGCTAAATTTTTCATTCCTTCTATTATGTGATTAAACGTAGATTTACCATCTTTTGTTGGTCTTAATTTACCGAAAGTTTCAGATGTTGCAGCATCCATTGATACTCTAGTCCAGCTTGCATACTCAGCTATTTCATTCAAATATTTTGGTATGAAGTACCCATTTGTTGTTATACCTATTTTTATATCATGTGTTCCAAAGAATTTTATAAGTTCTCCGACTGCAGGATGTGCTAATGGCTCACCACCGCCAATTAGTATAACAGCTTTTACACCAAGGTCATATAATTCTTGTGCTAAATTCATCAAACGTTCCCTTGAAAACGAAGTGCTGTTGCTTACTAAATCTTCACTTATGCAACCCGGACAAGCAAAATTACATACTTCTGTAGTATCCAATTCTACTACCAAAGGATTGCATTTCCATTTTTCATTTTGAAGTTGATTAACAACAAATTTTTGTTTTAATTTCCTAATAATATTCATTTTTTGTGGCATAAAATAACCTCACTAAATATAAATAACTTTTACTAAATCGGTAATTCTATTAATTTTATCTAACATTTCTTTCTCGCTATCGAATTTCAAAAATAAAACACCCAATTTATCTTTTAAATAATTTTCTATTTTGTACCCGGATTTCCACCATATAAATTTATCATATATATTATTTTTTATATCTTCTGAAATTATAACATCTTTTACTATGCCGTTTCGATCTCCCATAATGCAGTGGCGACCACCATAACGTTGCGGTTCATACATTAAATAATTCTCAATCGGCATTCCACTTTCGGCTCGAACTATCATTTCAGACCAAGGGATATCGCGAGCATATTCAACTGGTAAAGAATAAAAATCACCAGAACATCTGCGAGTTATTTCTATAATATAAGGTGTATTATTACTCAAGATATATTGAGCATGAAAAATCCCATCAACTAGCTTTAATTCTTGTGCCAACTTTTCCATATCAAAAATCAAAATATTTTTATATTCTTCTATGTTAGTTGCTGGTCCAGCTGAAGAAGAAATAAGATAAGGATTTTTATAAGTATATTCATTGTCACTGAAGAAAGCTACGATTTTTTGATTTACAATAAAAGTTGAAAAACTGTGCATAGTACCAAATAAAAAAGGTTCAACAACAATAGTATTAACTCTTGTCATTTGAAAAGCCTTAATTATTGCTTGCTTCATTTCTTCATTATTGTTTGCTCTTGAGATACCCTTACCACCAGTTAAATCCACAGGTTTCACGATCACAGGATATTGAATTGAAGAAATTGCCTTATTTGTTTCTTCTACAGAATGAAAACTTTGAGCAATTGGAGAATGAATATTATATTTTTTAGTAATTTGTCGAAATGTATCTTTATGATGCAATTTATAAGTAGTTTCAAAGGAGTCATGACCAGGAAGATTCATTTTTTCTGCAACATAGGATGCAGTTATAATGCCAAAATCATTTGCACATGAACAAATTGCATCAATTTTTAAATCTTTTGCCACTTCTAAGACTTTTTCTTTATCAGAAAAATCTACTTTATAATATTCATCAGAATATGAATGTCCAATTAGACTTGGATCATTTCCTGCAGTGATCACATGAAAACCCAATTTTTTGCCAGCTTCAATTAATGGTATATCAGAATGACTACCATTCAAAATTAATAATTTTTTCAATCAAACATCACCTTAATTTCCATCTTCGCGTCTTTCACGGCAAATACCGCGTTCTGCGTTTCTCAAAAATCTCAAGAAGTGCTCAACTTCTTCACATGAGTCAACTTCCTGCTCAATAACCGCGATCGCTTCAGTAAGAGTCAATCCTGAACGATAGAGGATTTTATAAGCCTTTTTAATATTGTGTCTCGCCTCAAGTGGAATACCTGCACGCGAAATGCCAACGCTGTTAAGTCCGACAACTTTGGCCGGATGACCGTCAACAATCGTATAAGGCACAACGTCCTGGACAAGTTTACTCATTCCACCGACCATTGCATTGCGTCCGATTTTAACAAATTGATGAACTCCCGCCATTCCGCCAATTACAACTCTGTCTTCAACGATTGCATGACCGGCACAGCTTGCCAAATTACTCATTATAACATGATTGCCAAGAATACAGTTATGAGCAACGTGTATATAAGCCATTAACAGACAATCATTGCCAATGCGCGTTTCATTTTCTTCGCCGGTTGCACGATGAATTGTTGCACCTTCACGAATTACAGTTCTGTCTCCGATAAAAGTGTAACTTTTTTCGCCTTTGAATTTCAAATCCTGCGGATCTTCGCCAACTGACGCAAATTGAAAAATCCTGCAGTCTTTACCGATACTTGTCCAGCCGTGAACAACTGCGTTCGGTCCGATTTTTGAACCGTCACCAATTTCAACATTGTCACCAATAACGCAATAAGGTCCAATCTCAACGTTATTTCCAATTACAGCACTTGGCGAAATCACAGCGCTTTCGTGTATATTTGCAGCCATTTTTTTGCTTCCTGCCTTTACTATCATTTTTTACACCTCTCAGCTAAATTGTAGTTTTATTTTATAATCAGTAAATTTCATTGTTTTTTCACGTATAATAAAACCGCTTTTTAACTGATTTTAAGGCTTAATAATTTATTTCTTCTCACTTTATAGAGCAGATAAGCAATTATCTTTAAATAACTCTGATTATCTTTAGTTTTTATATTTTTAAGATTAAAAATTGATTAGAATTACATTAAAATAACATTAGAAAAATTTTTATGCAATGATTATAGGTCTGATTGATGTTTTAATGCAAATTTGAAATCAGCCGAAGCAACCATTTTATCATTAACATAACCGTCAGCATGAAGAACGCCAAAATCGCCGCGAACTTTTACAATCTCTGCCTTCGTGATAAGTTGATCGCCAGGTATTACAATTTGCTTAAACTTAATATTATCCATACCGCCAAAGAGTGCAATTTTACCTCTATGTTCCTCAGGATAAAGCATTGCAACGCCGCCGACTTGTGCCATTGCTTCCAAAAGAAGTACACCCGGCATTATTGGCGTATTTGGAAAATGTCCTAAAAATTGCGGCTCATTCATAGTTATATTTTTCAAACCGGTTGCTGACTTAAAAGGCTCAATTTCTAAAATTCTGTCAACTAACAACATTGGTGGTCTGTGCGGTAAAATTTTTTTAATTTCATTGATGTCTAATTCCATAATTTTCACTCCTAAATTTAAATTCAATTAAAATCAGCAAAAATCATCTTCGCAAGCTTAGTATTGAGAGCATGACCTGAAGCGGCAGCAATTATATGACCTTTGATAATTCCTGCAAGTCGCAAATCGCCAATTACGTCAAGAATTTTATGCCTTACCAATTCATCAGAATAAATTAAATCATTCAGCCAGCGTTCATCGTTATATACGATAACATTTTCTAAAGTGCCGCCGAGACCTAAACCCATTGAGCGCAACGCTTCAATTTCTTTTTCGTAGGCAATAGTTCGTGCAGGTGCAATTTCTTTTTCGTAAACATCATCGTCAATAACAAAATCTTCGTATTGAATGCCGACAAGCGGATGCGGATTCACGGAAGTAAAACTGATTCGCAAACCGTCATAAGGCAGAGCAATTATAAATCGGCGACCTTCTGAATTTAAATCATCGACGCGATAAATTTTATCAATAACAATTTCTTTACGTTCTGCTCCTTGCTCCTCAATGCCTGCCGACTTTATGAGATTAAAAAAATCAATAGAATTGCCCATCATTACGGGAGGTTCTTCGGCGTCAAGTTCAACTATGCAGTTATCAATTTTTTGAACATGTAATGCACTCATTAAATGCTCAATAGTAAAAACCTTTGCGCCATTTTTTTCAAGCGTTGTTGCTCTGACTGTTGTCGTTACATTCTCTGCTGCTGCTAGTATTTGCGGACTATTTGGTAAATCAACACGTTTAAAAATGATTCCGCTGTCAACAGGTGCGGATTTTAATTTCATCGTCACTTGTTGACCTGAATGTAACCCTATACCTGTGCAGGTTACTTCACTTTTCAACGTTGTTTGTTTTTGCAATATAAATTCCTCCTGCACCAAAATTATACAATAATTTTAACATGTTCAAATTAATAATTCAATGTTAATAAATATTATTCTTAAAATTATTTTTCATTTCCTCAACTTCCTCCGGTGTAAATTCCTCTCTCATTGACTTCCACCTGTCATGCAGCCAAAACCATTGCTCAGGATATTTTTTAATATGTTCTTCAATGAGCGTTGCAAGCTGCTGTGTTGTCCGCTTTATATCTTCACGCTTGTTTTTGGTTTTTTCAACATAAATTGCCGGCTGTACTATTAAAGTATGTGTGCCGTCTTCATTTCTGTGCATGAATGCCGGAAAGATAGGAACATTTTTAAATCTTGACATTGAGGCGGCACCAGGCATGTAATTTGTCGGCTCATCAAAAAAATTGACTATAACGCCGTCATGTCGATTGGTATCTTGATCCATTATGAGACCGATAAACCAGCCTTCGCCAAGCATTTCAAACATCTCACGAACTCCGCTTTTATAAGTTATGTGCATACCGATTAGAGTTCGATACTCGTTAATAAATTTATCCATGCCGCTTGACTTTTGCTTCTTCGCAACGCCAACAAGAGATATTCCATATTGAGCAAAGGCGCCGCCCATGAGTTCCCAATTATCGCTGTGACAAGTTGCAATTACCGCTCCTTTGCCTTCACGATTCGGCGAATTGATATAATCTGTCAAATAGTGCAGACCTTCAATTTTAACGTGAGATTCCATTTTATCTTTGAGAACCGGAAAGCGTAAAACTTCAAAAAGTATTGATCCGAATTGTACAGCACTTGCCTTTGAAATTCGTTCTGCTTCAGTGTCATCAACTTTCAAGCAGCGTTTAATATTTTCATGTGACATCTTCTTTCGGCGTTTAGGTAAAAATGGCCAGATAATCTGTGCAATTAACCAGCCGATTTTTTGACATAACGACCAAGGTAATAAGCAAACAATTTTACTAATCAACATTACAAAATAATATGACAAAAAATTTTTCTCTCCTCAATAAAATTATTAAAAACTCAAATTTGGTTGCAGAATTTCAGAACATCTTCAAAAGTCGATACAACATTATCATAATGAAATTTTGGGCGATCAATCAAAACAACCGGCAAATTTAATTTTTCAGCAGCTATAATTTTTGTATCAACACCGCCAATCTGTCCGCTGTCTTTGCTGACGATAACTTCGGCACCATAATGTTTGAAAAGCTCAATATTTAACTCAACTGAAAATGCTCCTTGCATTGCAACAATATTTTTTGGTGTCAGTCCAAGACTCTCACATAACGTTAAAACCTCAGCTGTCGGTAAAATACGTGCAATTAAGTTACAATTTTTAAGTGCCGGTGAATCAACAAAAATTTTAAGGTTGCGGCTTCCAATAGTCAGAAAAATATTTTTGCCAAGCTGAGACGCTTTAATAGCTGCCGATTCGTAATTGTCAACATGAAAAATTTTATCATAATTCATCGACAATGATTCACGCTCATAACGAATATAATAAACATTTGCCCTGTGACAAGCTGTCATTGCATTTTGAGAAATATTAACGGCATAAGGATGACTTGCATCAACCAGAACTTTAATATTATTATTTAAAAGAAGCTCAACCAATTCATTTTCGTCGAGCTTTTTATTAATTATCTTTATTCCGTTGTACTGCAAAAGTAAAGTTTTTCCATAGTCACTGATAACTGAAGCCGTGACTTCAAATCCATTATTAAGCAAAAAACCTGCAAGCTCACGACCGTCCTCAGTACCTGCTATAACAAATATCATGTGTAAAACTCCAATTACACTTCGTTTTCAAGAATCTCAAAGTGTTTTTCGTAGAGATAATCAATTAAGTCGCGATCTTTTTCTTTGTTGACGTTTTCATCATATTCGTCGCTGATTTCTTCAAGATAAGGCACAGAATTTTCGTATTCGTAGGCGATTTGCTCAAAATGTTCTTCGATCTTTCCATTTTCAATGCCAAGATTTTCTGTCATGACTTCTTCAAGGCGCTCAATATTCGGCAGCATATAGCTTACACCGTTGATATAAGCCCAATATCCCGGAACAATGCCGGTCTTTAAGCCGTCGCTGCTGTCTTCAGCATTTTTGAGCGTTTTTGCAATTTCAATCATCTGACTGACTGATAAATCAGTACGGACAGCTTTTCTTGCCTCTTTGATAATTTCCGGCAATTTAATAACCATTGAAGGACTACTCAATTTGTCAAAACAAGCGCGTATAAAATTCTGCTGACGTCTGACACGTCCGGCATCGCCTTCTTCGTCACGATAACGAACATAAGTTACCGCCGTTTTTCCGTCCATGTGTTGCAAGCCAGGTTTTAAATCAATAACCAGTCCGCCGTCATCGTCCCAAGGATCTTCGTACTGCATGCGCTTTTCAACGTCAATATCAATGCCGCCAATTGCATCAATCATATCAACAAATGAGTGAGTATTAACAATCACATAATGATTAATGTCAATTCCGAGAAACTGCTCAACCGTATTTTTGGATAATTTTTCGCCGCCGTAAGCATAAGCCGCATTAATTTTGTCATAGCCGTGACGCTTTATTTTGACTCTCGTATCACGAGGAATTGACAAAAGTGAAACGCTGTCCTGATTTGCGTCAAAAGAAGCAACTATTAACGTATCTGAACGGCCAACATCTTCGTTGCGCTCATCAACACCCATTAACATTATATTCAAACGCTCAGTGCTAGTTGGAGCGGTTTTTACAATATCATTCAATGACTCTTTACTATTATTTTTGAATTGCTGTATAACTGTCATTTTCTGCGTTGAAATTTCCGGAAAGCTGAAATGGTTAAAATCGAAGCCTACGTAAAAAAGTAGTGAAGCCGCAGCAATACCAGCACTTGCAAACAGCATTTTAATTTTTTTATTCCGACGAGCAATTTTTTCACGCCTTTGAGCCATTCTCGTTCTTGGAGCACCAGTCATTTTAAAATTACCTCCGCTGAAAAATACAATTTATAATTCCAACAATGTTATATAACAAAATTGTGGCAATTACATGAAAAATCGGTGTAATTTTAAATTTTTTTATGCTCGCAAGTTAAAAATTATGTGCTGAGGTACAATTTTAAAAATGATTTTCGAGACGTTGTTTAGCAAGCAGTTCAAATTTTCCAATGCCAAAGTTTACATAAGGTTTTATTGCAATTCCGCCGCGAACGCTGAAATTACCAATCACTTCAATATAACGCGGTTCCAAAAGTTTTATCAAATCGGTTGCAATAGTATTTACAACATCTTCATGAAATGTGCCAAAATTTCTGAAACTCGTCAAGTAAAGTTTTAAACTCTTGCTTTCGACGAGTTTTTTATTTGGAATGTAGCTTATTATAATGGTTGCAAAATCCGGCTGACGAGTTATAGGACAAACGCAAGTAAATTCTTCGCAAGTGAGTTTAACAAAATAATCACGCTCCGAATTTTTATTTTCAATTGCTTCCAAAACTTCCGGAGTGTAATTGTATACGTAATTTGTTTCATTTCCTAAACTTTTGAGATTATTTGACATAAATAAAATGCACCTCCAATAAATTGAAATTAACATTCCGAAGCAACTGACTGCTCAAAATAAACAGGCGAATTTTCTTCAACAATGATTTTTTCCTCAATGTACGGCGATAAAAATTTATCTTCAAACGCAGCAGCCGGTTCAGGTCGCCCAAAGAGATAGCCTTGAATTACATCAGCGTGACACTGATTTTTAAGTAATTCATATTCGTTAATATTTTCGACGCCTTCAATGCAAGTCTTAATTCCAATACTATGACAGAGCATTATTGTATAATGAATCAGTCGGCAGTCAAATTCAGATTCCAGAATATGTTCGACAAAGGCTCTATCAATCTTAACAATATCGCAGCTCAAATACTTCATTGAAGCAAGCGAGGAATTTCCTGTACCAAAATCGTCTATGGCAATTTTAATGCCTTGCCGTCGAAAGTCGTCGAACTGCCTGTTTACAAATGACCAATCTGCAACAATTTTACTCTCAGTCAACTCAAGTATGATAGCATCCGAAGGCACTTTATAACGCTTTAAACAATCAAAAACAAAATCTTGAAAACTCAAATCTTTAAGCTGATCGTAACTTAAATTAATGCTGATTTTAAAATTTGAAATGATTTTTCGCCAGCGTTTTACAATTTTAATCGCTTCCTCAATTACCCAGCGACCAACCGGTAAAATTAACTTCGTCTCCTCAAGAATTGGAACAAATTCCGTTGGCGAAACCATTTTGCCTTTCGGATTTCGCCATCTTAACAACGCTTCAGCAGCAATTAAACGCCTGGTATTTGTTGCAATTTGCGGTTGAAAATAAATTTCAAAATCCGTACAGTTATTTTCAACACTTCTGCGAAGATATTCACGTATATAAAGAGACCGAACCCAACGATTATATTGTTCTTTCGTGAAAATGACGTTGCGATTTTTTCCTTCACGCTTTGCAAGGTCCATTGCCGCTTCTGCGTGTTTGTGAAGTACAAGATATTCGCGACCGGATTGAGGATAAAAAACAGTTCCGGAAGAAATTGTGCAAAAGAAAGAACGACCATTTACAACGACAGGATTTAACAATGCCTTTTGAATATTTGAAAACAATTCGTTAATATCTGCCTCAACGGCACCGGGCAATACGACGGCAAAAGTGTCGCCATCGAGCTTGAAAAGTTTTAAACTATACGGCAGAATTGCAGAAACCGTGTTAGCAACATGGCGCAAAACTAAATCACCGACTGCGCGATTGTGTGCCTCGTTAATCGTCTTAAAATTATCCAATCCGAACAGAAAAATAGCGCCGCCAATATTTTGCTCACGACAATTAATAAGTGCAAAATTGACTTCCTGCTCAAATTGATATTTGTTGAGTAAACCCGTAACTTCGTCAGCAGAATTTTGCGTTGCCATTTTACTCATAATACCGAAAAAAATAATTGCCTCACCGTTGCTGTCGAAACCAAGTTTTGCTCTCGTACGTATCCAAATATATTTTCCTTTGCGATTTCTAATTCTGTTTTCCGTAACAAATTCCGGCGGATCATGATTTAACATTGTATTTTCAAAACCAATTATATAATCCGGCTGTTCTTCCTTGTGAATGAGCGGAAACCAATATTCACTAGTGCTGTTGATAATTTCGCTAGGCAAATTAAAATCCGAAACCAGGTTAGGTGTCACAAGTATCGTATTTGTCTTGAGATCAACCATAAACATATAATCATTTGTTACGCTCTTAAACACGTCAAATAAAAATTTAAAACGGCTTAAAGTTGGCGTTAGTGCTGCACGATAATTTTTTTTCATACAATTTCTAGCAGCTTAATTATAAAAATGCCGCAACCTCCTTATTTATTATTTTTCTGACATTCATAACTTTATATAATTTTAACGTTTAACTATCATTAATGTCAAGGTTATAATAAAATACTTTTTGGTTTTTAATTTTTTTATTGCCAATTTCAAAATTATTTCAGAAATAATTTGCGTAGATTTGAAATAAGTTTTATAATAAGTCAAATGAGAGGAGCGAGTTTATGCAAAAATTTTTTCTTCAATTTGTTTTGATTGCAATAATTTTTACTGCGATTAATTTTCCTGTATGTTCTGCAAAAAATTTTACTTTTGTTGATGCTGAAGATGAAACAGGTTATTACGTTGACAAAGACACCGTTAAAATTGAAAGTTCTGAATCAATCGCGGCAACTATCGCTGTAGTTAAGGCAAACCTGAATAAAATGTATGTCTATAACGTGAGAATCAATCATAAAAATCAAACATATCAAATAAATTCGTCAAAAATTATGGAATATGACAGCCAAAATGTTATAGAAACAAATGATAATGTCAGACCGTTTAGACCTTATGCGCCAAAATCGGAAATGGCAGAGTTGGTTAATTTTGTTCTATACGGCGACGACTTGATTAATTAGCAGTGTTTTATGGTTAATTCTCCGTTAAAAATCGTAACGTAAATTTAACAAATCGGTAAATTTTGAAATTATAATCTTAAAAAAATTAATATTAAAATCATGAATGAGGAATTTTTAACAATGAAAAAACTTTTTGCAATAATTACAGCTATTATAACTTTATGTCCTACAGCGACATTTGCAAAATACCGCTCAAATTCGGATACCGGCGTTGAAATTTTAGATTACATTGAAAATCGTCGGCGCGAAGAACGTGATAATCGATTGACTGAAGAACAGCAAAAGTTACTTGAGGACATTGATAAAGCTAAGGAACGGTTGCCTAATCCGAGCAGCGATAAGAATCAAGAATCGACTGCCGCACCTGCGATATTTGAAGGCGATAATTTAACTTACAATGCTGAAACCGGAGAATTTGTTGCAACCGGCAAAGTTGACATAATTCAAATTGACGGTCATAGATTCCAAAGTATCGAGGCTTTCGGCAATACAAAAGAGCAGGTAGTCAGAATACCAAGCAAGGCTCATGTTTTGCAGCTTACACCTGATGCGCCGCGTGTGACTCTCGACGGTTATCGAACTGTTTACAATTACGGCACTAAGTCCGGCACAATGGGTGCCGCTCGTGGTAAAGTTGGAGAATATTATATCAGCGGCAAGAGATTTGAGTTTTATCCCGATCATATTGTTGCTTATGACGCTTATCAGACAAAATGCGGCGCTCAAAGACCCGATTATAAAGTCAGCGCAAAAAAAATGGAAATTTGGCCGGAACAAGTCATTAAAATGTATGATATTAAATTTTGGCTCAAAGATAACATAATTGGCACAAAAGATTACGACGAAAGAAAAATTGACGAATCGACAGAAAATAATTTTCCAAAAGTCGGTTACAATAAGGATCATGGCGCTTATGTTGAGCAAAGGTTTGAATATCCGATTGTCAAACATTTAAAAGGCGTTGCAAATGCTCACGTTGAAACTAAAAAAGGTATTCGCAGCAATGCTGAAATTAGATACGACAACAGGAATTTTAGAAGCCGTCTTGTCTACGGTTTCTACGATGACAGCGACAATATCTGGATTCAAAAGGAACCTTCGCTGATTTTACATTATGGTCGTCATTTCGGCGGATTGCCGGTATCTTACGGATTAAATTACGAAATTGGTCATTGGCGTTCGGAAAAAGTTGCAAGTACTCACCAAAAATACGAAGCAGGTTTAAGTCACGATCCGATATGGCTCGGCAGATATGTAATGCTGCTTCATACGAGTTATACGATTACAAAGGAAAGCGCAAACGATTCAACCGTAAAAGGTATGAATTATGATGCCGTAATGGGTAGAGAATTTGACGAGCGCTTTGCCGCATTTGCCGGTTATCATTACAGAAAGAGTACCACAAAAAATTCTTTGTTTGATTTCGATAATGACGACTATTCAAGAAAATTTGAAACCGGTTTCAGTTATAAACTTGATGACAAAAATCGCGTTGTAGTTGGTCTCGAATTTGACACAGACGAAGGCAGCCTTAAAGATGTGGACTATTATTGGTATCATGATTTGCATTGTTCGCAGTTAATCATGCGCTATCGTGAAAAGCGTGATAAATTTGAAGCTCATTGGCAGTTTACGCCATGGTAAATTTTTAATCCGGAATATGAATTATTTGGGGGTATAGTGTTGCAGAAATTAACATCATTAATAAAAAAGATGCTGGACAGAAAAATTTTAGTAATTGGCGATATGGTTGCTGATGTATATCTTACCGGAAATATTGGCAGAATTTCACGTGAAGCGCCGGTTTTAATACTTGACAACGTTGAGGAAAAAATCGTCGCAGGCGGTGCAGCTAATGTTGTTGCTAATGTTGCAACTCTTGGCGGTGAAGTTCACGCTGTCGGAGTTATAGGCGACGATAAACACGCTGAAGGACTTCGCAAAATCTTAGACTATTTTGAAGTTCACACCGAGGGCCTCGTAAATGATCCAAATCGTCCAACAGTTTCAAAGACCAGAGTTATCGCCGGCGGCAGAGCTACAGTTAGCCAGCAAATTGTCCGCATTGACAGAGAGAGTAAGGAACCAATTTCCAAAAAGTTGGAAGCAGAGTTAATTTCAAAGATTGATAAAATTTTGCCAAATGTTGAGGGTATAGTTTTAAGTGATTATGGCAGCGGCACAATTACTGAAGGTGTCAAAAAATGGCTGATTCGTTATGCTGCTCAAAATAAAATTCCAAGCATTGTTGATTCACGCTACGATATCGGACGCTTTGAAGGCATTGGATACATCAAACAGAATGATACTGAGCTTGCAAATTATGTCGGTCATGAATTAAAAGATATGTCCTCTTTGATTGATGCAGGTGCGACGATTATGAGAAATCTCAACGCAAATGGTGCGCTTATAACTCGCGGTGAAAAAGGTATGAGTTTATTTGAGCGCGGCGGTGCCGTTCATCATATTCCTGTTGCAGACAAAAGCGAAGTTTTTGACGTTTCCGGTGCCGGTGATACCTGTGTTGCAGCATTTATTCTTGCTTTAACCGCCGGAATAAATCCTGTTGTGGCAGCCAGAATTTCAAATGTTGCTGCTGGTGTTGCCGTTCGTAAAATGGGTACAAGCACTGTTAATTTTGAGGAACTTAGAAGGGCGCTTGAATTCACCGGAAAATAAGTTTTAGGAAAGGAAAATATTATGGCAAATATTGTAATTTTTTGCAATGAGAGCATGAAAAATCCAGATGCAGGATATACTCCAAAGTGGAATACGGAATTGGCAAAAGCATTTGAAGAGTTAGGCAACAAAGTATTTTGGGTAAATTTTTCAGAAGAAGGAGTCACAAATTCTATAGTTGAGGCCTTTAAAGAAAAGCCAGATTTTGCATTTGCCTTTAATTGGGTATATGCAAACGTTTTGAATTTAAAACTCAATGACGGAGAGAATCTCATTAACAAATTAAATATTCCATTTGTATCTTGGTTTTGGGACGGTATTTGCGTTCCAACTAATCCGGCAGTTAGATTTGCTGGATTAAATCATTTAATTGTTGCCTGCGTTAGTGAAGACGAGACGGAAGAAGTTACAATGTTAGCGCCACATGTTCGACAAACATTTTTTAATCCGCTAGGTGGCACTGTAATTGGCATTTCTAAGGGGGGGGGTATAATTCCTATTAACAAACGTAAATATCATATTTCTTATATTGGTTCTCGTCTCAATTTTTATGTTGATCGTAATTTTATAAATCTCCCAAGAGAAATTGCCCAAATTATAAATGATATTATTGATGTTATGATAGCAGATCCTTTGACACCGGCAATGACAGCATTGAGGCAGGTATTAAAAGTCAAAAATATAAGTGTGCCGGATAATTGGTTACGCAATTTTTGTTTCAAATATCTTAACATTGCTAATCTCTATATGCGAGACTGGAGTAGATTAAAAGTAATACGTACTTTAGCGAATGCAGGAATTAATATTGATATATGGGGTGGCGGTCATGCTACTCCAAAACCTAGCTGGGAAGATGAAAAATGGGTAACTTGTCATGGTGGCTGTTCATACGGTGACGGTTTACAAATTATGGCAAATTCACAAATAACATTGAATGTTGGAATGTTTCCAGGTGGACTACACGACAGAGTCACCAGCGGTATGTTGAATGGTGCCGTTGTTCTTACTGATCCTAGTACTTATTATCATAAAAACTTTGTTGATGGCGAAGATAGTTTAACTTTCGATTGGAAACATTTGGACGAATTGCCTGAAAAAGTCATTAAACTGCTGGTCGATGAAGATCGTATGCAAAGAGTGGCAGATTTAGGCAGGAAGAAAGCACTTGAAAATCATACTTGGACATCTCGTGCCAAAAAGATTATTGAACAAGTGCAAATTTATAAAGCTGTAGCTGGAATTTAATTTAGGAGTAATTATGTTAATTGACAGATGTGATATTGAAAAATTTTGTGATAAATTGCGTGCCGATAATAAAAAAATTGTATTTACAAATGGTTGTTTTGACATCATTCATATTGGACACGTCCGCTACTTGACCGCTGCTAAGGCATTTGGCGACGTGCTGATTGTTGGACTTAATAACGATAATTCGGTAAAATCTTTAAAGGGCGATAGTCGTCCAATAAATGGTGAATTAGATCGCGCCGGTGTTTTGTTAGCACTTAAACCTGTAGATCATGTTGTAATATTCGGCGAGCAGACGGCAGAAGCATTAATTGCTGAAGTTAAGCCTGATATTTATGTTAAAGGCGGCGATTACACTTTGGATACTTTGCCGGAAGCTAAAATTGTGCAAAGTTACGGTGGTCACATCGAATTTATACCAATGGTTGCAGGTCGTTCCACAACTAATATAATTAAAAAAATTTCAATGAATTAAGGGTGAGCATATGGCGAATAATCTTAAAAATATCCTAATCGTCAAACTTAGTGCAATAGGCGATGTTATACACGCATTGCCTGTTTCTTATGCCATTAAGGAAACTTTTCCGGAAGCAAAACTGACTTGGGTAGTTGAGCCGCCGGCTTATGAAATTTTAAAGTTAAATCCTTGCGTTGATAGAATAATTGTATTTCAAAAAAAATATTTTCGCTCATTTGGCGGCTTTATCAGAAAATTTTTCCCGTTTAAAAATGAAATTCAGGAGGAACAATACGACGCCGTTTTAGATTTGCAAGGTCTTTTTAAATCTGCAGCGATTGCCTATTTTGCAAAGTCAGATATTAAACTTGGTATATGTAATATGCGCGAGATGAGCGGCAGAGTATCTAAACCTGTAGTTGGCGCAAATGCTCGCGGTCACATAGTCGAAAGATATCTGGACACGGCAAGAGCGATTGGTTGCAAAGTTGAAAAAGTTGTATTTCCGATAGAAATTCCGCAGGACGAAGAAGAAAAGGCGCAAATTATAATGGAACGTGCCGGAGCAAGGAAAGATAATCCTTACGTCGTCTTTGCCGTTGGAGCAAATTGGCCTAATAAGCGCTGGCCGGTTGATAACTTTGCTTTGCTGATTGATTGGCTGTACAATATGAATGTCGTTCCGATAATGGTTGGCAATGGCGTCGTTGATGAGCAGCGTGCAAAAGATATTGAAGCGATGATTGAGATTCCGCCGATTAATTTAGTTGGCAAGACAAATTGGGCGCAGCTTTGTTACGTGATAAAAAATTCTCGTCTGGTAGTTGGCGGCGATACCGGAGCAGTACATCTTGCGGCGGCTTTAGGTACTCGAACAATTATGCTTATGGGACCGACTGACGCAAATCGAAATGGTCCTTACGGTCAAACTGAAAATGCTATAGAAGTTGACAGACCTTGCAAAGCTTGTTGGAAAAGAGTTTGTCCAAAAGGTGCAGATTGTCTTGAAAAGATTACTGCAAGACAAGTTGAGCAAAAAATAGTTTCGATGACTTAAATGATTTTCTACAACAGAACAGGAAGATTAAATATTGAGATTTTTAAAAAGATTTTTTGATGGCATTCAGCGTGATTTTCGGCTGTTTGTATTTTTATTGCTGTTGATCGAAGTTTATCGCGGCTTGTTCATGTGGTCTATGTCCGGCTACATGTCAGAAGATACACCGTCATCTGAAATGGCAATGGCGATGTTTACCGGTTTAAGACTGAGTTTAAAGACCGCAGGTGCCGTTACGCTCGTCTCGTTCGTATTTGCAACGCTCGCTGGTCTTGGCGCAAAATGTCGGCTTGGAATTGGAGTTTTTGCTTCATTGATATTTTCAATACTGTTCCAGGCAAGATTTCCATATTATCAAGAATTTCATTCGACTTTTGGATTTGAAGTAGTGCAAGGTCTCAACGATGATATATCGGCAATACTTTCGACTTTAGTTGAGGAATATGGCTTAATATGGCGATTTTTGCTTGCGTTATTGTTGACGCTCATGTGCATAATGATTTTAAGCCGAATTTTGTTGTTTAAGACTTTTCCGCTGCCGGAATTTGAGGAAAAGGCAAAAACAAAAACGACTGCTCTTGTTTGCGGATTAGTCGTTTTAATTTCTGCGTTTGGTGTCTTTGTGAGGTTTGGCGGCAGTTTTAATTATGCCGGCGGCGTAAATTGGGAAAATGCCGGAGTGACTTCAGATAACTTTTTAAATGAATGTATTCTTGATGATGTGCAAGCGCTTTACCGTGCCAATGCAATGGAAAAACGTATGCGGGCAGGTGAAATTGCTGGCGTTGAGGCTGAAAATATTTTGATTTACGCAAAAAAAATTGCCGGTCACGACAAAGTTGAAGCTGATAATTTACTTCCATACCTTGAGCGAACGGCGGCAGGTGCCAAAATCGAAAAGCCGAAACATATATTTATAATTTTAGGCGAAACTTGGATGCAATGGCCAATGATTGGCAAATATGAGAAACTTCACGTTGCTGACGGAATTAAATCGTTGATTGCTGAAGAAAAATGTTATTACAGCAGGAATTTTATGCCTAATGGCGATTTCACTTCAGTGGCAATTACCGGAATGGTTACCGGGTTAAGTGATGTAAACATTCGCGTAAATTATCAACCGCGCACTTACGAAGAAGTTTATCCGACTTCAATGGCAGCACCTTTCAAGGAATTAGGCTACAAAGTTGATTTTTGGTATGGCGGCGTACCAAGTTGGGACAGTATTTCAAAAATGTCGCTTGCTCAAGGTTTTGATAATTTTTATGGTTATCCTGATTATCATGCACCTAAACAAAATGCTTGGGGAACAACGGATAAAAATTTATTTAACGCGATTGAGGAACATTTGCCAGATGAACCGCCGACAGTTCATTTGATTATGACAACGACAAACCATCCGCCTTATAATCTTGACCTCAAAGCAGAAGGTTTTGATATTACAAAAGTCATTTCCGAACTTCAACAACTGCCGAATATCGAGGACTATAAAACTTTGGCAACGGAACTTGGTCATTATTGGTATATGGACAAAGTGGCGACGCAATTTATTCGTAACGTCAGCGAACGCTATCCTGACAGTCTTTTCGTGATAACCGGAGATCATGCCGTGCGCTGCGATCCTGGAACTCGTCCGACTTTATTTGAACATCAAAGTGTACCTTTCGTGCTTTATGGTAACGGCATTAAACGTGATATTTTGCCGCTTGATGTCGTTGGCGGTCACACGTCGATAGTGCCGACTCTCATTGAATTAATTGCACCAAAAGGCTTTATATATCATTCAATCGCTCCAAGTTTGACGCAGAGCAATGGAACAGCATTTAATCGCGACGTATTTTTGACAAGTAATATTGCTTCAAAAATTGACGGCGATACAGTTGAATTGCTGCCGCATATTGCCTCAAAAGAATTAAATCAAGTCAACTTGACCGCTGAAAAAGAAATGGCACAATCAGTTATAACTTCTATGCGAACTTTGAGTTGGTGGCTTTTGACTAAAGGCATATCATTGGAGAGCAGCGAAGAATCAGCAAATTGAATTTTTAATCCAATTACACCAATCGTCGAGACCTTTGCCGTTTGTGCAGGAAGTCTCGATTATTTTTATGCCGGGATGCAGCGTCGTCAAGTCTTCGTGAGCCGATTCGAGATTGAAATTTGTAAATGGCAATATATCAATTTTGTTAAGAATTGTCACAGCAGATTCTTTGAAAATCAACGGATATTTTAAAGGCTTATCATCGCCTTCGGTAATTGAAAGTACAACGGCTTTGACATTTTCGCCAACATCAAATTCAGCCGGACAAACGAGATTGCCTACATTTTCCACAATTATTAAGTTAAGTTCATCAAGGTTGAGTGATTCCGCTGCACGTCTAACCATTGCCGCATCAAGATGACAGCCGCCAGCAGTGTTAATTTGAATCACCGGTACATTGTGACGCTCAATTCGTTCAGCATCTTTAGCAGTAAATAAATCTCCTTCAATCACCGCAATTTTAATTTCGTCTTTGAGTTTTGCAATAGTCAATTCAAGCAAAGAAGTTTTACCACTGCCCGGAGAACCCATTAAATTTATAACAAAAACTTTTTTATCCTTAAAGAGTTTTCGATTATCATCAGCGATTTTGTCATTTTCGCCTAAAATATTTTTCATGACTTCAACTTTCAAGCTGATTCACCTCTGAAATTTCAATCCTTAATTTAAAAATCTTAACAAGTTTTGCCTAAATTCATTTCGGCAGCTTCTTTGGCAACGGCAAACATTAACTTAATTCTGTTGAGCTGATTAACTTCACTTGAACCGGCATCACAATCAATAGCAACAATATTTGCGCCGTCGTAACTCGCTCTAAGTTCGTGCATTACGCCTTTGCCGGTTATATGATTCGGCAAGCAGCCAAAAGGTTGAAGGCAAACAACATTTAAAATGCCTTCCTCAATAAGTTTGACCATTTCGCCAGTCAAAAACCAGCCTTCGCCAGCCATATTTCCAACACTGACGTGGCGAGAAGCAAGTTTGGCAACTTCTTTGATTGACAGAGGCGATCTAAAATGTTTGCTCTTTTCAAGTGCTGACTTCATCGGTCTTCTAAAAAATTCAATCAACTGAATAAAAATTTCCGCAAAAATTCTATCTTTAGTGCTGCCGTCAAGTAACTTGCGCTTAACAACTGCATCATAGGCAGTGTACAGGAAAAAGTCAACAAAATCCGGCATTACAACTTCAGCGCCTTCACTCATCAGCACATTTTCAAGATGATTATTTGCAACAGGATGATATTTAACTAAAATTTCGCCGACAATTCCAACTCTCGGCTTGTGTATGGTCTCGTCAATTTCAATCGCGTCAAATTGTTTTACGATTGATTTAATATTGCGTCTAAAAGTTAAAAAGTTACCGTCAATTAAATCCTGCTTCGCCGTTATCATACATTCATCAAAAAGCCTTTGAGTTGTTCCACGTCGAATTTCATAAGGCATCATACGGTTTTTAACATTCATTAACAAATCACCGTAAACTGCCGCTTTAATTGCATCGATAAGACAATCGCGACTCATTTCAAATTCGTCGGTTTCATCTGGCAGACCGTAGCAGGCAAAAACAGGAACTTGAGGAAATCCTGCTGCTTTGACAGCTTTTCTCAATACGCTGATATAATTTGTTGCACGACAAGCGCCACAAGTTTGAAATAAAATTATTGAAGTGTGATCCGGATCGCATTCGCCGGACTTCAAAGCAGCAATTAACTGACCAATAACGACTATCGCCGGATAACACATATCGTTGTTGACATATCGCAGACCTAAATCAATCGCGGATTTGTCCGGCATATCAGGCACGACAACTTTATAATTATACTTATTAAGTACAGTTTTTAATAAGTCAAAGTGAATCGGCGCCATCTGCGGAGCTAAAATTGTATGAGTTTTTTTACATTCGGCAGTAAATCGCGGTCGCTCAATCAATTCGGAATTTGTAAAACTCAATGCAGAATTTGGATTAGATTTTAACGCAGCAAGCAGCGACCTTAAACGGATTCGTGCAGCGCCTAAATTGGAAACCTCATCAAGTTTAATCATTGTATATATTTTGTGATGTCTTTCCAGTATGTCTTTAACCTGGTCAGTGGTTAGAGCGTCAAGACCGCAACCGAATGAACTTAATTGAATCAGTGTCAAATTCGGATTCTCACAGGCGAATTGTGCCGCATGATATAACCTTGCATGATAACTCCACTGATTGACAACTGACAATTTCGGAGACTTAACAGGCAAATGATAAATTGCATCTTCTGAGAGAATCGGCAAATTATAAGATTGAATCATCTCCGGTATGCCGTGATTAATTTCCGGATCAACGTGATATGGACGACCGACGAGTAAAATTGCGTGTTCACCGGTTTTTTTAATGCGCTCAATAATTTTTTCGCCGTAATTGCAAACATCGCGGCGGTAATTATCAAATTCATTTGCTGCCGCCTCAACCGCTGCAGAAATTTCTTTTTTGTCAATGCCTTCGGTTTTAAATTCTTCAGCAAGCCTGTTAATGAGCTTTGATTTATTGTTGACAGGCAAAAATGGCTGCATAAATTTGATATTCTCGTCACGCAAAATATCCATATTTCCGCGAATATTTTCAGCATAAGAAGCAACTATCGGACAATTATAATAATTATCTGAACGTGTATCAAAATTGTAAGGCTCACAAGGATAAAATATCGTTTTAACGCCGCGCTCAATTAAATCCATGATGTGACCGTGTGCCAATTTCGCAGGATAGCAGAGCGAATCCGAAGGAACAGTCGCCATACCTTTATAATACAAATTCGCCGTTGATTTGCTGCTGATTATTACACGATAGCCTAACTTTGTAAAGAAAGTAAACCAAAATGGATAGTCCTCATAAATGTTAAGCGTTCGTGGAATGCCAATAACGCCGCGTTTAGCTTCGGATTCTTCCAGCGGCTTATAATCAAAAACTCGCTTGTATTTATAAGCGTAAATATTCGGCACATCAACTTCAACGGTCTTTTTGCCACCGGCTCCACGTTCACATCGATTGCCTGTAAAATACTTGCCGCCGTCAGGAAATTTTTGCATTGTAATTAAACAGTTATTGCCACAGCCGCCGCAGCGATAAGATTTTGTCTCCACTGTAAATTCTTTTAACTCGTCAGCAGACAATATAGTAGATGATTTATCATTTTGCATGGATAGAATCGCGGCACCGTAAGCACCCATTAAACCAGCAATATCAGGACGAATCACTTCACGATTTAATAATTTTTCAATCGCTCTGAGTACAGCGTCGTTATAAAATGTGCCGCCTTGAACGACAATATTTTTGCCCAGAGTTTCAACGTCTTTAAGCTGCATAACTTTAAACAGCGCATTTTTTATAACGGAAAGTGAAATGCCTGCCGAAATATCGCTGACTTCCGCGCCGTCTTTTTGAGCCTGTTTAACTTTTGAGTTCATAAACACTGTACAACGAGTACCTAAATCAACCGGAGCTTTTGAGGTTAAAGCCTTAGAGGAAAATTCTGCAGCAGTCATGTGAAGACCTTGTGCAAAATTTTCAATGAATGAGCCGCAGCCGGCACTGCAAGCCTCATTGAGCGTGATATTGCCAATCGTGCCGTTTTCAACAAAGAAACATTTCATATCTTGACCGCCAATATCCAAAACAAAACTGACATCAGGACAAAATTCCTGTGCCGCTCGAAGATGTGCAAAAGTTTCAACTTCAGAGCCGTCAGCGTGAAGTGCAGCTTTAACAATCGCTTCGCCGTAACCTGTAGTATAAACTCCGGCAATTTTTACCGTCAATGGCAGCGATTTATATAAATTTCGCATTGCAGAGACAACAGTTTTAAGTGGTGAACCTTGATTGCTGCCGTAAGAAGTGTAAAGAATCTCTTTATCTTCACCGATTGCGACAAGTTTTGTAGTTGTGGAACCAGCGTCAATTCCGATATAAATTTTGCCTTGATAATTTTTCAAATCGCCGCGTTTAACTTTATCCTTGTCGTGACGCTGTTTAAATTTCTGATAATCCGCTTCATCTTCAAAAAGTACAAAATCAGCTTTTTTAATTTCATTAGTTGCAGTATTGTTAGCCTTGCTGATAGAGGTTTCAATCGCCTCGATATTAAATTCCTGCGCCTCATCAGAAAGAGCAGCGCCCATAGCAACAAAATAATTGCCGTTTTCCACGTTTACAACATGATTGTCATCAAGTTTGAGCGTTTCAATGAATCGCTTTTTCAACTCCGAAAGAAAATGCAGCGGACCGCCTAAAAATGCAACATTGCCGCTGATTGGTCTGCCTTGTGCAAGATTTCCGATTGTTTGATTGACCACTGCTTGAAAAATTGACAGCGCAATATCAGCCTTCTTTGCTCCGTCATTCATCAACGCTTGAATATCAGTCTTTGCAAAAACTCCGCAGCGTGAAGCTATCGTGTAAATTTGCCGACCTTTTTCTGCAAGCGAATTTAAACCTGTCGCGTCCGTCGAAAGAAGACTTGCCATGTGGTCAATAAACGAACCTGTACCACCCGCGCAGACACCGTTCATTCTCTGTTCAGGTGCCTTGCCGAAATAAGTAATTTTTGCATCTTCTCCGCCAAGTTCAACCACCGTGTCAGTATTTGGTATGAAAGATTTAACCGCCTCTCTGCAGGCGATAACTTCCTGTACAAACGGCAGCGCCATTTTTTTTGCAATGCCCATGCCAGCAGAACCGGTTAAGGCAAATTTAAAATTATCGCTGCCAACAAAATTTTTGAGCGTAGAAAGTTCCTTCATCAATGAAGAAGTTATTTCGGAAAAGTGGCGGCAATAATTTTTACAGACGAATTGTTTATTATCGTCTAAGACAACGAGTTTGATAGTCGTCGAGCCGATGTCTATACCGACGTTCATAAAAAAATCACCCTTCATTAGTTTGGAATACTTAATGCGAATCAATAAAAAATTTTACAATCCCAAATTCCAAATCTTAATTCCGCATAATATTTTATCACTTTTTGAAAAATTGTAAACAAAATTAATTTTAATCACATTCAAAAAGAAAATTTTTAATATATTTGACACGCTGAAAAATTTTGATATAATAAATCTGAAAATAAACTAAAAGGTTAGGAGCAAAAACATGGAGATAGTTGAACATATTATAGTAGCAATAGTTTTGATTTACCTTGCAGTTCGTGCTGTTGTGAAAATGTATTTCAATATTAAAGGTCAAGAAATAGTTGTGCCTAAAGTTGATGAACATACGCCATTTAAAATTGAAAGTCGCGATGATAAATCAATGACGATTTCAACTACTATGGATTTAGTCAACGAAGGCAAACAGAGTGCTTTAATTGTTGACTGCATTGTTAAACCGCAATTACCGTTTGAACAATATGACGGAATTGCAGTTCGCGGTAAGGCAGAAGTTGAAGGTGTACCTCGTGAAGATGATTATTTTGAGGCAATGGTACTCTTTGCAAAAGGTGATCCTCACGGCAGCAATATTATAAAAATTAAAGCTATAGTTTCGGTGACTGCACGCAAAGGAATGACACTCAACGAAGCATTAAGCCGCATGGTTGATTTTCCGGTTGAAATAATTTATCGTGAAGTTGGACGTACGCCAATGCATTTTTCTATTGCAAGAATTATTTTGACGGCTGAAGAATTGACACAGCTTGCAGGTGTTAAGCTGATTAGGGATTAAGAAAGGCGAGTAATGAGTAATTATTGGTGGCTTAATGCGAATCCTGAAGATTGGAGTTTTTCAAATATTGATGTAGGCGAAACGGTAGGATATACTTTATATAATGAAAGTGGCAATAAACACCATATTTTTAAAAATTTTCTTGATGCCAAAAAAGGCGACATGGTTATTTGTTATGATGCTAACTCTGTAAGAAAGGTTGTCGCTATTGGAAAAATTAGTATAATAACATTTTCATTAAAAATATATATTACATGTTGTCTTATGCTTTTACTAATCTAAGACAAGATAATTATAAAAATATTGCCACTGAGCAGTTTGATAATTTACACAATCTGTTAGCCGCAATTTTGTCAGCAGGTGTCAGTCGCCAATTAAAACAAGGACTCTACCGCAAATACATAAACCGCAAGGATAATTTAACGACCGTGCGCGGAAAGATTGATATAACTGATTCAATGCAAAATTTTGTTGCCGGACGACGTATTTTGAATTGTAATTACGATGAACTGTCCGAAAACAACTTGTTAAATCAAATTCTAAAGACCACTTCAATGATTATTTTGCGGCATGCTGACGTTGACGATAGATACAAAGTGGCATTGAAAAAGGCGATGTTATTTTTTGCGAATGTGGATTTAATTAATCCGTCTTCAATTCGTTGGATTAATGTCCGATTGCACAGAAATAATCAGACATATCAAATGTTTTTAGGTATTTGCCGGTTGATTTTAGAAGACATGCTTTTAACAACAGATGATGGCGAATACAAGCTGGCAGAATTTATAGACGATCAAAAAATGAGCCGCCTTTTTGAAAAATTTATCCTTGAATATTATATAAAAGAATGTCCTCTCTCAAGTTAGGGCAACGGTGTCACAAATATATTGGGCAGTAGACGACGGTTTTAAATATATGCTTTCAGTTATGCAAAGTGATGTTATGCTTAATCAAGGCAACAAAATATTGATAATTGATGCAAAATTTTATACTCACACGACGCAGAAATATCATAATGTTAGCAGGTTACACTCAAATAATTTGTATCAAATTTTTACTTACGTCAAAAATGCAACCATTTCACTTGGATTGGAACCCGATAAAGTTTCCGGTATGCTGCTTTATGCTCATACCGATGAAAAAATCCAACCAAATAACGTCTACATGATGAATGGCAACCGTATAAGCGTTAAAACTTTAAATTTAAATAAAGATTTTTCCAAAATTGCTGCACAACTTAATTCGATTGTAACAGATCATTTTTAAATAAATAAATTTTTATGAGGTGATTTATAAATGGCAAATGTTGAGTTAATAACTGTTCCAACGCGAATTTTAACTGACAAAGATGATATTATTGACATGATTGAAAAATACACTAAGGATAAAATAGGCGCTGATGACGTTTTGACGGTCGCCGAAAGTGTCGTTGCAATTACTCAAGGTCGTTTTGTTCGTCCAGATGAGATGAAAATCAGTGACGAGGCAAAATTTTGCTGTCGTTTTATTCCAGATTATGGCAGTCTTGCAACACCTCACGGTATGCAGGCACTCATGAACGTCGAGGGAACCTGGCACGTTATGTTGTCGCTGTTTGCAGGATTTTTAGGCAAACTCGTCGGCATTAGAGGTTTGTTTTATAAATGGGGTGGCAAACAGGCACCTTTGATTGACGATTGTACAGGCACAATGCCTCCATTTGATAAATGCGTTGTCTATGGTCCTTCTGACGGTGCAGAAGTTGTCAAAAAAATAAAAGACCGTTTAGGCTGCTTCGGAGCAATGATTGCAGATGTAAACGATCTTGAGTTAGAAAATCCTAAATATGTCGCGGCGACTGAAGGATTCATTTGTTGCAGCACAATCCATTTGGTAACGCCTCTCAAAAAACCCCGATCTGTATTTTAAAAAATTTCCGTCAATATCAAGAGCAGCAACATTGACATAGTGCTGATTTTACCCTTAACTTGCTTCCTCTATCTTGGCGTTGTGGTGGTAGCCGCAGGTACGACGTTTCAATTTTATATTTTTAACCGGTACATTGACATCTCCCCACGCCTAAAGGCGGGGGATTCTTGAGTAACTAAACTAGCTTAATTCTCAAAGGACTAGCCAAAAGTCCCCTACCCTGTTACCCG
>CAJOHI010000008.1 GCA_905234365.1 uncultured Selenomonadaceae bacterium
AGATTTCACTCGCAGATATTGTCACTGACAGCAAGGGCAAAGTTACCGTCAAGGATTACCTTGTACAAGGTTACGGCCAAGCAACTCAGAGCGTTGCAACCAACGATTCTGACACGATTGATACCACCGGCATTTACAGCGGACTCTATCCTGGCGTAACTGCACTCAATGCAAGTGGCGCAACTAAGGCTAAGACCCTTATCTTCGGCACTGCAATTACTCAGGCAGTCGGCGGCTCTGGTGCAGACAGCATTACTGCTAACATGGGTACCGGCGATGTATCAATCACTGGTGGCAACGGTGCAGACTTCTTCCACATTGCATTCGGTACGAGCGCTGCTGACTTGGCGGCACATGCAACCGCAACAATCACCGACTTTACCTACAACTCCAACGCTAAAAAGAGTGACGCTGTCAGCCTTACCGGCGGCAGCGAAAGCTCAAGCTGGAAGCTCGAAGACTATGGCGCCAACTACGACTTCGTTAACAGCAACAAAGACGTTGTTGTACACTTCGGTTCCAACAATGTCTACTTCAAAGACGCCGGCGACGGTTCCTCTAATGGTGCAACCGCAAATCTCAAAGTCAATGGTACAGATTATCTCGTCAGTGATAAAGTTAATGTTGTCCTTTCAGCTAAGGCAACCACCAAGACCTTCGATGACGCTAATATCACCAGCCTCGACGCAAGCAAGAGCGCCAATGCAGTCACACTCACACTCGGCACCAGCAATAAGTCATTCACTAACTTCGTTGGTTCTAAGCTTGGTGATAACCTCAACTTTGGTCAGACTGGCGACTCCAACACCAACACCATAAATGCAACACTTGGTGCGGGTAATGATAACGTCACTGTTGGTGGAGGCACGCTGAATATTAACTACACTGGTGGTGCTGATAAGTTCACCGGCGATATCTCTAAGGTCAGCATCAGCAATGCAACTTGGACTTCATTGTCAGCAGGCGGCGTGACGACCAACTTCACTGCTACGGGTAGTAAGACTGGTAGAGAACATGACTACGATGATAATGGCAGCGCATTCTACGCTATCGGTACTGCAAGTGTCAATGATGTCACACTTGTTACAAAAGGCGCCGGCACTGTCCAGTTGAGCAATAGTGCAAGCGTTGCAACTATCACTCAAACTATCACCAGAACAACCAACACAGCAGGTAACGCTGAGCAATTGGGAACAGACGGCAGAACCGTAATTACTCAGGCTAAGGCTTCAACCTACGACTGGACTCGTGTCTTCAAGATCAAAACTGTCAACGGTATTGAATTTGAATACGCAACAGAAACCCAGAAGAACTCCGCAACCAACCCATGGTCGAGTAGTGTTGCAGAAGCATCTTACACTGAGCGTGATGAGTTCTTCAGTGCAGCAGTCGATGACTTCGTACCACAAGAGGTTGACGATCTCGCTGCAATCACCACCAAGTCTGCAGATGATGCGGCGATAGCAGTTGACTACAGTGTCGACTACACAGGAGGCGCGGCGGCGGACGCAACTGCCGAAATTGCCTCTGCCTCTCAAGCAGCAGCCAGCAAGAAAAAACTGGAATAACCGCGACGATTAACTAGATTGATTCGGAATTAACAAACATTCCGTGTTAATATAACTTAATGAACTTAGTAAATTGGAAGATTGTCGCGTAAATATATCGGAAACCTGGTAAACTCTAACGTAACTCTTTGCAAATAACACTAATTTATAAGTCTCTCCGAGATTATGGAGAGGCTTTTTTGATGCAAAAAAATAAACCGTTGACTTTGCGGCGATTGTATAATATATTTTAGGCACAAATTTAATTGGGAGTGATAAACATGATAGCAAAAATTTTGGAAGGTAAGTTATTTGCGGCTCAAATCAAAGAGGAAGCTAAAGCGGGCGTTGAGGAAATTAAGTCCGCATTTGGGATAACGCCTTCGCTGGCAGTAGTGATTGTCGGCGAGAATCCGGCGTCAAAAGTCTACGTCCGCAATAAGCATAAGACCTGCGAAGAACTGGGCATATTGAGTGAGGTTATCGAGTTGCCGGAAACGATAACCAAAGACGAGTTGATCACTGAGATCGACAAACTCAACCTTGACAAAAAAATCAACGGCATACTGGTGCAGCTTCCATTACCTGCAGCGATTAAAGCACACGAGGAAGAAATTTTAAACCGCATTGATCCGCTAAAAGACGTTGACGGCTTCCACCCTTACAATGTCGGCAGACTGGTCACCGGTTCACCGACTCTGGTACCATGTACACCTGCCGGCTGTATCAAGATGTTAGATTTGGCAGGCATTGAAATTGACGGCAAGCGTGCAGTGATTATCGGGCGCTCAAATATCGTCGGTAAGCCAATGCTGCACTTGTTGATGTCGCGGCATGCAACGGTAACGGTTTGCCATTCGCATACAAAAAACTTGCCCGAAGTCACAAGGGAAGCTGATATCCTCGTTGCGGCTATGGGCAAGCCGAATTTCGTAACGGCGGACATGGTTAAAGCCGGTGCCGTCGTCGTTGATGTTGGGATTAATCGAATTGCGCCTAAAAAGTTGGTTGGTGATGTCGATTTTGAGAGTGTCAAGGAAATTGCAAGTGCGATAACTCCGGTACCCGGCGGCGTAGGTCTGCTTACAGTCGCAATGCTCATGCAAAATGTCATTAAAGCCGCGAAGTTGCAAGTACATTAACTTTCTTTGAGTGAGTTAGCGTTCTTATTATTACTAACTTTCTTTGAGTGAGCAAAGAAAGTTACAAAGAAACTCACATACTTTTGTAAAAGTATGCAAAACAAGTGTCCGGCTTTAGTTTGACTGGTGGCTAAAGTCGGGACGCGGTTGAGTAGGCGAGCGGCCGCTGAACGAAGTGAAGCAAAAGCCGCCGCCGGAGGTTGCATTATCACTAGGTAACGGCGCGTTTGGCTTTGCATACTTTACCTTAAAGTATGCGGCTTTTTGCAACTTTTTGGCCGGTCAAAAAGTTGATATCAATCATGCTATCAATCATGCTAACATTGCCTGTCAAAAATTTGAACTATTCATGCTAACATTGCTAATAAATATCAAAAATGACGAATAAATGACAAAATTTCACATCGACACCAGCAAACCACCATTCAACATGTAAAGATACCTTTCAGTGACAGACCTTTTAACTATCGCCTCTATCGCCTCGCCGTAAAGTTCAATCTGTAGCTTGTACTTGTCTCGCATGCGCCCGGCAGCAGTGATGTCGCCGTTATCAATCCTGTCGGTCTTGTAATCAATCAGTACAAAGTTATCGCCGTCCTTAAAAAGGACATCAACAATACCTTGTATAAAAATTTTGTCGTCAACATTCGGGAAAAATCTTGACGCTTCAATCAGTCGACTAAATGGCAGCTCGCGATAAATTTCGTCGGAATGAATCATGCGCTGACCAATTTCACTTGCGAAAAATTTAGCGGCATTATTTTTGCGAACGATTGACGCCTGCTCAGAAGTAAAAATTTTTTGCTCAATCATAAAGTCAATTTGCTGTTTGATACCTTTTGCACTCAAGTCGCCGCTTAGGTCCAAACGCTGCATAACTCTGTGCATGAGCGTGCCATATTCAGCGCCGGTCAGTTTCTTTGAGCGCTCAAAATCCGGACGCCGATAAATAATTTCCTCGTCGGCAGTGTCATCAATCAAATTTCTGGTCAATCCTTCGTCATATTGGACGCGCTCTTTTAATTCCGTCACCGACATTTTTGACGGTATACTTTTTTGCGTCAAGGTTGACACTTTGCGCTCAAGTTTCGACATGTCAACCGGCACTTCCTCGACATCTTCGGCAAGTTCCGGAGCTACTTCAATGCTTGAGGCGTCAATATTTGTAACTTGTATGCAGTCTGTCTCTTTTGAAAGCGCAAGTATTATCCAATCCAAAAATGAATTTGCACTCAGCGAAACGAATGCTGGCACCTTGTCAACGTTTCCATAGCGCTCATACTTTTCGTACTTTTCTGCCTTGCCTTTTTTTGTTCCGACTAATATCAATTTCTCTCTTGCTCTGGTCATTGCGACGTACAAAACTCGCAGTTCTTCCGCTTTCTGTTCTTCAGAGTTCTTTTGCGAAATGACTTGTCGTGCAAGCGTCGGCACTCTAAGCGGTTCATTTTGCAGCGTTCTGTAAGGTCCAATTCCAAGTTGCCGATGTTTTAATAATAACTCAATGCTTTCGTCTCGTCTGTTAAAGTGCTTGCCAAGTTCCGCAATGAAGACCACCGGAAACTCAAGACCTTTGCTTTTGTGAATCGTCATGATTCGTACAACGTTTTCGTTTTCGCCTAAAGTTTTGGCGACTGATAAATCCGTGTTGAGTTCCTTGATCTTGCTGATGAATTTCAAGAATCGCGACAGTCCTCTAAACGCCGTAGCTTCATAGGCAGCCGCACGATCAACCAACATTCGCAAATTCGCCTGCCTTAAAACGCCTTTAGGCAGACCGCCTACATAGTCATAATATCCGGTTTCGCGATAGATTGTTGAAATTAATTCCGGTACGCTGACTACTCTCGACAGTTCGCGCCACGAGTTAAATTTTTTTAAAAAGGTCAATGATTTTGTCAGTATTGACTCCGGCAAATTCAAAGGATTTATTTCAACCGTTGAAGCTGCCGCCGTCATCAGCAGTGTTGATAAGTCGTCACGTCTTGAGGCGATTTTAAGTAACGCAAGTTCTTCGGCGGTAAATTGTCCAATCGGCGAGAGCAGCACGGCGGCGAATGGTATGTCCTGCCTTGCGTTGTCCAAAATTGTGAGCAGCGATAACATTACGTTGATCTCAAGCGCTTTAAAATAAGTCTCGTCACCTATTGCATAAGCCGGTATCTGATTTTTTTTGAGTACGTCCATGACCTGCGCGGCGTTCATTTTTTGAGCACGCAGCAAAATTACTATGTCGCGGTATTTTATTGACCGGTAATTGTTGGTATTTATATCGAAAACCTGCGTATCGTTTGCCAGCAGTTCCTTTATGCGGTTCGCGATAACTTGGATTTCGCGTTCAATACTAATTGCAGCCTCAACCGTTTGAGGATTTCCGTCCTCATCAATCTCGTCCTCATCATTTTCGTCGTCATAGTCTTTCTCGCTGCTGTCATTAATCAGATAAAATTCCGTCGGGCTGTTCAACATTTTTTCTGATTCCGTCTCGTAATTTGCGCCGTAATAAAGGCAAGCTTCGTCGTTGTAGTCAATTTCCATTGCGTCTTTCGTCATGAGCCGCCTAAAAATAAAGTTGACGGCATTTAGAACTTCGATTCGACTGCGAAAATTTTTTGAGAGGTCAATTCTAACGCAGTCATCTTGCAAAGGGTAATTGTTGTACTTATCCAAAAAAATTTCCGGATCGGCAAGGCGAAATTTATAAATGCTCTGCTTAACGTCGCCTACAGCAAAAAAATTAGCTCTGCTCGGATCGGCAATGGTGCTTAAAATCTCGTTCTGAACGTCGTTGATGTCTTGATATTCGTCAACCATGACGGCCTGATATTTTTTCCGCAACGCCTTAGCGGTGGCTTTGTCAGCGAGAATCTCAAGTGCAAAATGTTCCATGTCGTTGAAGTCAATTATAGCTTTGTCGCGTTTTGCGGCGGCGTAGGCGTTTGAAAATTCAATCGTAACATCTGACAGAATCTCAACCGACGGTTTTAATTCTCTGATATCCTCAAGCAATTCTTCTTCGGACGCAAAAAAATATCTGTTACGAATGTTTTCGACAGCGGTTTTGTATTCCTCACGATTCGCCTTTATAGTTTCCTGCATGTCCTTATCAACTTTGTTGCTCTGCTTCGTCAATTTCAAAAATGGTGACTTTTTGTCTTGAGGATTCAGCAAGTTAAAAAGTCGGTTCCAATTCCTTGCCGATAATGCGGACTTTAGTTCCACGAATAAGTTATAGTCAGCTTCAATCTGCTTGAGGTAAATTTGATACGTGTCCGAAAGATTTTTAGTGTCTTCGCAATCGTCATAGGCGGTCAAAATCGTAGCCTCAATATGCTTCATCGCCAAATCATACCAGACGGTGCTTTTAATGTTGGCGTTTTCTGATATGTCGAAAGGCGCCGTTAAGTCTTTAAGCCATTTTTCGGGATAAGGCTGACTTTGTGAAAAGCTGTAGAGCGTCAAAATTATATCATGAAGTTTTGAATCACCTTTTTCGCTGCCGCCGAAGTCGTCAGAAAACTTTTTAAAGGTATCGCCGGCAGTGTCGTATTTTGACTCCAGCAGTTCCTCAATGACTTCCTGTTTGATTAGGTTCAATTCCTGTTCGTCTGCAACTCTGAATTTCGGGTCCAAATTTATTTTTGAAAAATTTCGTCTAAGCAGCATTTGACAAAAGGCATGTATTGTCATTATTGAGGCGCCGCTTATCAAAACCGACTGCCGTTCAAGGCGTTTGAGTGTTTCGAGGTCCTTTTCGTTTCGCAATGATTCATTAAGCGCCGAATGTATTCGCGAACGCATTTCCTGCGCTGCGGCATTAGTAAAAGTTACGACCAGCAATTTGTCAATGTCGTAATTGTCCTGCAGGATCATTTTCTTGATTCGCTCAACTAAAACTTTTGTCTTGCCTGAACCTGCTGCTGCCGCCACGAGCAGATTTTTGCCACGTGTATCTATGGCTGCTTGTTGTGCCGATGTAAAAAGCATTAAATCACCACCAAAAATTTGTCATCATTATTTTAGTTTAACCAACACCGCTGCGTCAAGAACAATAATCAGCAATTACCGGCGTAAACGTAATTCAAGTAATTTTTTGCGACATTGACAAGGTTGTAAACCGTCTCAACCGGTGTCGGCGGCTTATTCGTAACCTTATAACGCGGAAAAAATCTGCTTATGTGCAGCGGAATATCTTCAGAAATTGATGATAGCCACTGCGCTTCGGCTTTCATTTCCTCAACGCCGTCGTTTTCACCAGGAATAATAAGCGTCGTAACCTCAATATGACAACTTTGCGCCGCAATTTCAATCGTCTTTTTAACGGTTTCAAAATTGCCGCCAATCCAATCGTAAAATTTAGCATTGAATGCCTTTAAATCAATGTTCATCGCGTCAATCAATGGCAAAATATCGCGCAACGGCTTCTCGGCAACGGTTCCATTAGTGACAAGGACGGACTTCAGACCAACTTGATGTAACAATTTTGACGTATCTCTGACAAATTCGTAACTTATGAACGGTTCATTGTAAGTAAAGGCAACGCCAATATTGCCACGTTCGCGCTGCGCCAGGTCCAATGCCAAAGCCGTCAAGTTTTCCGGTGTAATATCTTTAGTATCGAAAGTTGAATCCGCCATTGAGATTGAATAGTTTTGACAAAATGGACAATTCAAATTGCAGCCGAAACTACCGACTGACAAAATCCAACTGCCGGAATGAAATCTATAAAGCGGTTTCTTTTCAATCGGATCAAGCGCAATCGAAGTCAATCGACCGTAATTTATATCAATTATATTTTCGCCGTCGTTCATTCTTGCACGGCATTTTCCAACTTCACCTTCGTTTAAAATGCAATGGTGCGGACAAATTGGGCAAGTTTTTTTCATTTTGGATACCTCACAAATAATTTTATAAAATGTTACGCCATTGAAAATTGTCAACCGTATGAGCAGTGCAAATTGCAACGGCGAGAGCGTCCGCAACGTCGTCCGGTTTCGGTTCTTCGACAAGTTTTAACAGCTTAGTGACCATGTAAATGACCTGCTCTTTTGAGGCGCCGCCGTAACCTGTAACCGACTGTTTAATCTCATTCGGAGTGCGCTCAACAATTTCAACCTGGTTTTTGACGGCAGCGAGCAAAACTATTCCGCGAGCTTGACCAACAGGTATAGCCGTTGTTGAGTTGCGTCCGAAGAACAATTTTTCAATGCCGATAACTTCCGGTTGATAGTCTTTAATCATAGCGTCAAGTTCATCGTAAATTTTTTCAAGTCGGTCTTGCATTCTTGCTTTTGAACTCGTCGTAATTGCGCCGTACTTTAGCGCCGTCAATTTGCCGCCGTCATTTTCAATGAATCCGTAACCGCAAATCGCAGTACCAGGATCAATTCCGAGTAATATCATTTAAAAAACTCCAAAAAAAATTCTCAACGCTTTTCAGTCACGTTGAAAAATTCCGTTGATCTGTCAACTTCACTCGTCAACAAATTCATAATTGCCGTAGACATTTTGTACGTCGTCATCTTCATCGAGAGCGTCGAGTAACTTTTGCATTTTTTCAGCGTCTTTGCCTTCGAGTTTAACCGTAGTATCCGGCACCATTGTAATTTCAGCCGAAGCAGTCTCAATGCCTTTTTCCGCAAGTGCACTTTCAATCGCGTCGTATTCTTCAGGCGCTGCGGTTATCTCAAAGGCGTCTTCGTCAGCCTCAAAGTCTTCAGCGCCGGCGTCCATGACAATTTCCAAAAGTGAATCCTCATCGTCAAAGGTTTCTTTATCGACGACAAAGACCGCCTTTTTGTGGAACATCCAGCCAACGCAGCCGTTTTCACCTAGATTGCCGCCGTGTTTGCTGAAAATGTGCCGGATATTTGCCGCCGTTCGATTTCGATTGTCAGTCAAAATATCCAGCATAAGTGCCGAGCCGCCCGGTCCGTAGCCTTCGTAAGTAATTTCTTCGTAGTTTGCACCGTCAGAAGCACCAAGACCTTTTTGGATTGCACGATTGATATTGTCCTTCGGTATATTATTTGATTTAGCCTTTGACAGTGCAAGTTTAAGCCTCATATTACCGGTTGGATCTGAACCGCCCATTTTAACGGCAACGGTAATTTCGCGGCTTATCTTAGTTGTAACGGCACCGCGAATCGCATCGTTTGCGCCTTTCTTACGTTTAATATTTGCCCATTTTGAATGTCCTGACATAATAAATTCTCCTCATACAATATAAAAATTCTAATCTACATTTATTTCAACATCAAAAGAAAATTTCCTGCAAACAAAAAAGCAGGTTGACCTGCCATTAAATATTTTACTCAGCGTTTATAAGTCTTTCAACAGTTCGCAAACTTTATCCTTATACTCGTCACGATTAAAAGTATAAACTTCGCCGGTCTTGCGGATTTTAACCTCAATGGTATTTTCATCAATCGTCTTTGGACTGATTGTAATTCTGATTGGATAGCCGATTAAATCGCAGTCATTAAATTTAACGCCGGCTCTGTCCTTTCTGTCGTCAAGAATCGTATCAATACCGGCGGCTTTAAGTTCCTCGTAAATCTTTTCGGAATACTCAAGTTGTGCAGCATTTTTAGCATTGACCGGCACGACGACAACTTCAAATGGTGCAATGGCACGCGGCCAGATAATTCCATGCTCATCGTTGTTCTGTTCAATAGCCGCCGCTGCCGTTCTGCCGACACCAATTCCATAGCAGCCCATTTCAAAATATTTTTCTTTGCCGTTCTCGTCGAGGAAAGTTGCGTTGAGTGCCTTGCTGTATTTATTGCCAAGTGTGAAGACTTGACCGACTTCAATTCCGCGAGTCATTTTGAGTGCTTTGCCGCAATGTGGACAAGGGTCTCCTTCCTTAACCATTCTGATATCAGTAACGATTATTTTTTTCGCGTCAAAATCGCGTTTCGGCGTCACGTTAATATAATGCACGTCAACTTCGTTTGCACCGGCGACGGCGTTATACATTTCCATGACGGTTGAATCAACAACGATAGCCGTATCGTCTTTAATTCCGATTGGCGACATGAATCCGGCACAGCCGCCTGCTGCACTAATCGCCGAATCTTCTGCCATGTGCAGGTGAAGTGCACCTTCAACGGCGTTAAGAATTTTAATTTCGTTGACTTCGTGATCGCCTCTGACAAATGCAAGGATCAACCTGCCGTCATCGTCTTGAAATGCAACGGCTTTAATGGTCTTTTCAATCGGCACTTGCAAATAATCTTTTACCATTTCAATAGTATGACAATTCGGTGTCGAAACTTTTTCAAGCGGTTTCATTTCCTCAGCTTCAGCGGTAATAACTTTTAGTTCGGCTTTCTCGTCACTTGCGGCATAATTGCAGCTCTCACAATAGGCGATTGAGGATTCTCCGTTTGGCGCAAGCACTGTAAATTCATGCGAATGACCGCCGCCGATTGCGCCGTTATCAGCTTCAACCGGTCTAAATTTCAATCCGCAGCGTGTGAAAATTCGACTGTAGGCATTGTACATCTTATCATAGGAAACATTCATGCCGTCAATATCTTTGTCGAACGAATATAAATCCTTCATTATAAATTCACGGCTACGCATTAATCCGAATCTCGGTCTTATTTCGTCGCGATATTTATTTTGAATTTGATAGAGCATTAACGGCAGTTGCTTATAACTTTTGACTTCTGAGCGAATAAGTGAAGTTATCATTTCCTCATGTGTTGGACCGAGTGCAAATTCACGACCATGACGATCTTCAAGTTTCATCATTTCCGGACCGTAAACCGCCCAACGTCCCGACTCTTTCCAAAGTTCAGCCGGTTGAGTGATTGGCATCATTATTTCTTGACCGCCTTCAGCGTCCATTTCTTCACGAATGATTTTTTCAATCTTGCGAATAGTGCGCCAGCCAAGTGGTAAATACGAATAAATTCCACCTGCTGCCTTGCGAATCAATCCGGCTTTCATCATCAATTTATGACTTATAAGTTCAGCTTCCGCCGGAAATTCTCTGAGCGTCGGTGCATATAATTGCGTTGCTCTCAATTAAAATCAGCTCCTCAATTTAATTACAAAGATGATTTTACCACAAATTGATATTGCTATCAACATTAATTAAAATGTTTACCTTAATGTCAAATTGTTCTATAATCATTGCACGAGGTGATTTTTAATATGAGTTCTGGCAGACGAATTTCAATTTTGATAATTTTTTGTGCATTGGTAATCATTGCTTTTATGAGCAGTTTAATCAATGGTTCCGTTGATATATCCGTATCACAAGTTTTGAGCGGAATATTTGAAATTGGCAACGCGGATATAGACGAAACGAAGCAGCAAATTTTACAAAATATCCGTCTGCCGCGAACGATTGTTGCAATGCTCGTTGGAATTAACTTATCACTTTCCGGCGCAATTTTACAGGCAGTAATGAAAAATCCGCTTGCTGATCCGCATATAATTGGCATTTCTTCCGGTGCAGGACTATTTGGAATTTTCGTCATGTTGGTTAAAAGCGACGCGGGCAGTCTCGTAACTCCGGCGGCATTTATTGGTGCAATGTTGGCGGCACTTTTGATTTATATTTTAGCTTGGAAAGACGGCATACGACCAATCAGAGTAATTTTAGCCGGTGTTGCGGTAAGTGCATTTTTAGGTGCAGGAATTTCAGCGATGTTGATTTTTTACAGCGATAAAGTTCATGGCGCTTTACTCTGGATGGTCGGCGGCTTATCTGCGCGTTCATGGAACCACGTAGAAATTTTATATCCGTATACAATAATCGGCACCATTTTGACATTTCTAGGCGCCAATCATTTAAATATTTTACAACTCGGTGATGAAGTTGCAAAAGGACTTGGACTTCGCGTCGACTTAGTTAGGACAATTTTAACGGCAACGGCAGCATTACTCGCGGCTTCAGCGGTCTGCGTCGTTGGACTGCTCGGCTTTGTCGGTTTAATAATTCCACATACGGCAAGACTTTTAATCGGCTCTGACTACAGATTTTTATTACCGGCGGCGGCGTTGTTAGGTGCAGCGGTTTTAACAATCAGCGACACCTTTGCGCGAACTATTTTTGCACCGACAGAATTGCCGGTTGGAATTTTAATGGCGATACTTGGTGCGCCGTTCTTCCTGTTTCTGCTGCGAAAAGAATTATAAATCTAAAACTCAACAACCTTACATTGATACTTGCCATAAATTCGCGGAATATCCTTTGCCTTCTGACCGTAATCGCTGAGAAGTTCGTAAACGTATTTCATCACGACATCAACAGTTATTTTTTTCATGCACGCCAAATTGTCTTCACCTTGACGCGGGCAAATATGTTTACCGCAAGGGTGGCAAGGTTCCGGCGCCTTGATTAAAATATCCTTCGCGTCATATGGATAGAATCCAGGCACAGGCGAAGCGCCAAACATTGTAACTATTGGAATATTTCTAGCAACGCCAATGTGCATAGGTCCTGAATCCGTCGTCAAAAATAATATGCAATTATCCAAAATGCCGGCGACTTGTGCAAGACTCAATTTTCCGGTGAAAATTTTAACTTTGTCGCTGTCTTTATGTTTCATCTTAGCAATGCAGGCGTTGACAATATTCAAATCCATCGGACCGCCTAAAAATGCAATGGCGTAATTGTCCTCAACGAGTCTGTCCGCACATTCGGCGAAATACAAATCAATCCAGCGTTTTGTCAACCAGCTTGCACCAATATTAAAAGCAATAACTTTGTCATTAACATTGAAATTGTCATTAAAAATTTTTGTCGATTCGGCTTCCATTGCCGGAGTAATCCACATTTCTAAGCCGCCGTCATCAATTTCGTTAATTCCAACAGCCTCGCGCAATACATCAAAATGAGATTTAACTTGATGTTGACTGCCCGGCACATAACGCGATTTAAGTCCGATATGCCTTGCTATGGAAGGATTTTCCATAACCTTATCAAAAAATAACGAAAAGCCCGGCTTTGAATAGCCGACAATTTTTTTAGCACCACTGAAAGCCGCAAGCGCTGAGGCTCTCTCATTGCGATGAAGATTTATAACCAAGTCGAAATTTTTGGCACGAATTTTAAAAATAAACTTGATAAAAGAAATCAAATTATTGTCAATGCCTTTCTTGTCAATTAAAATGCAGTCGTCGATATGCTTATTATTTTCAACGAGGTCAGCAAGTTTTTTATCGGCAAGTAAAGCGATATGCGCTTTCGGATAATTTTTTCGCAACGTTCGCAATGCCGGAGTCACCAACATTAAATCGCCAAGATGCATTAAATTTATCACTAATATTTTTTTGTACATATCCGTCATTTTGTAAGCCACTTTGCAGCATCTATTGCATGATAAGTTATAATGATATCAGCACCGGCACGTTTCATGCAAGTCAACGATTCAAGTACAATTCTCTGCTCGTCAATCCAACCGTTGGCGGCAGCAGCTTTAACCATTGCATATTCACCGCTGACGTTATAAACCGCAAGCGGATAATTTATTTTATTGCGTACCGTTCGCACAATGTCGAGATAAGCCATTGCAGGTTTGACCATGATAATATCAGCGCCTTCGGCAATGTCCAAATCGACTTCCTTTAGTGCTTCGTGAAAATTGGCAGGATCCATTTGATATTGCTTTCTGTCGCCAAATTGTGGTGCAGAGTCGGCGGCATCTCTAAACGGTCCATAAAATCCGGAAGCGTATTTAACGGCGTAGCTCATAATTGAAACATTGATAAATTTATTTTCGTCAAGTGCTTCACGAATCGCCGCGACACGACCGTCCATCATATCCGAAGGCGCAACGATATCGGCACCGGCATTTGCTTGACTGACCGCAACTTTTTGCAGGAGTTCCAAAGTTGAATCATTGTCAACATAATGATTGCAAAGTTTTCCACAATGTCCATGACTTGTATATTGACAAAGGCAGACATCACCGACAATCACAAGTTCCGGCATGGCTTTTTTTATTGCTGAGATTGCACGCTGTACAGGACTGTTCATATCCCAAGCACTTGACCCAATTTCGTCCTTATATTCCGGCAAGCCGAAAACCTCAACCGACGGAATACCTAAATCAGCAACTTGTCTTGCAACCTCAACGGCTTTATCAACTGACAAGTGAAATACGTTCGGCATACTCGGAATTTCTTCGCGAATATTTTCACCGGCAACGACGAAAATCGGATATACAAAATCTTTTGGCGATAATGTCGTTTCTCTAACCATTGCGCGAACGTTTTCGGAAATTCTCATTCGGCGTGGACGTAATTTTTGTATCATAAAAATCGCTCCTCAATCAAAATGATTTTTAACTTTAACACAAAAATTAACCTCTCGTCAACCTCAAAGTTTAAATTAAAATTGCTTTAAATAATTATCAGATGTGATATAATTAAAAACATAAATTTGATTCTGGAGGAATGATAAATGGCTGATAATCGTTTAATCGTCGCGTTGGATTTTCACAATATGGACGATGTAAAAAAAATCGTCAATCAACTTGGTGACGACGTGAATTATTATAAGGTCGGCATGGAACTTTTTTACAGCGTTGGTGCCGGTGTCGTTGAATGGCTTAAAACTCAAAATAAAAATATCTTCCTTGATTTGAAACTGCATGACATTCCAAATACCGTTGCCGGAGGTCTTTGCTCGTTGATGAATTTAGGCGCAAATATTTTGAATATCCACGCAGGCGGCGGCTATACAATGATGAAGACGGCAGCGGAGAGGCTCAAAATTGAAGCTGAAAAGCAAAATATCAAGAGACCGAAATTGATAGCCGTTACTGTTTTGACCAGCATAAATCAAGATGATTGGCAAGGTCTTGGCTATCAATCGCAAATGAAAGAGCAGGTTGTAAAATTGGCTGCACTCGCTAAAAATGCAGGACTTGACGGCGTTGTTGCTTCACCGCAAGAGGCAAAGATGATTAAAGAGGCTTGCGGCGATGACTTTTTAATTATAACGCCGGGTATTCGTCCGGCAGGTGCAGCAATCAACGATCAAAGCAGAATTTCAACACCTGCACAGGCTTTAAAAAACGGTGCAACGCATTTAGTTATTGGTCGTCCGATAATTGCCGCTGATAATCCGCGTGAAGCTGCGCTCAAAATTATTGAGGAAATGAAGTCCGCTTAGTATGAATTACATAATCAGAAAAATCAACCGCGATGAAATAAATTTGCTTGAAGATTTTTTGTACGAAGCAATTTTTATTCCAAGCTGGTACAAAGGCGAATTGCCGAGAGATATAATTTTTACAAATCCGAAGTTGTATAATGCAATCAAAAATTTCGGCAGCAAGTCCGATGATTATTGTCTTGTCACTGAAGTTGACGGAAAAATCGTTGGCGCAGTTTGGACAAGCATTGCGGACGAATACGGGCACATTGACGATGAAACGCCGTCATTGTCTATATCGCTTTACAAAGAATATCGAAATCATGGTATCGGCTCCGAAATGTTAAGAGTAATTTTGCAGCATTTGAAGTCAGCAGGTTACAAACAAATTTCTTTAAGTGTCAACAAGGAAAATCTTCATGCCGTCCACGTTTACAAAAAAATTGGTTTTAAAATTATTGACGGCGGTGATGAGACGGAATTTATCATGATTTACAATTTTGCGAAGAAAAATTTTGAAGTTGATAGTTTGAAAAACAAATGATATAATATCTCCACGTTGATGATGTGGAGTTTTTTTAATTTTGATATGAATTTAATTAAAATTGAGGTGTAAGATAAATGACTGAACAGGAAGTTAGAGAAATTTTAGTAAAGACCAATGCGATTATGGACGGACATTTTTTGTTGACAAGTGGACTTCATAGTCCTTATTACGTTGAAAAATTCAATGTATTGCAGCACCCGAAATATACTGAGCAACTTTGCAAGGCAATGGCGGAAAAATTCAAAGATGCAAACATTGAAACCGTTGTCGGTCCTGTAACCGGCGGAATAATTTTAGCACACGAAACAGGCAAGGCACTTGGAACGCGAGCAATTTTTACTGAACGCGTTGACGGCAAGATGACTTTTAGACGCGGATTCAGTCTTCATGAAGGTGAGCGAGTGTTGATTGTCGAAGATATCGTTACAACCGGCGGCTCAATTAAAGAAGTCATTGACGTTGTGAAGTCTTATAATGCAGTACCTGTTGCGGTAAGTATGCTTGTTGACAGAAGCGGCGGCAAAGCTGACTTCGGTGATGTTCCAGCAACCGCGCTGCTCAAAATGAATGTTGAAACTTATAAACCGGAAGATTGTCCACTTTGTAAAAATAATGTGCCAATCACAAAGCGCGGCAGTACCGGAAAATAATCCGATTAAATCAGAGGTGAGTTGATGCTAAAAACATTAAGCGTGACGAATTTTGCGTTGATTGAAAATGTAAATGTTGAATTTGACGAAGGTTTAAATATTTTGACAGGCGAAACCGGCGCCGGAAAGTCAATTTTGATTGATGCGCTCGGCGTTGTCTTAGGAAGTCGTGCAAGTGCTCAATATATCCGCAACGGCTGCGAAGATTTAAAAGTTGAGGCGGTATTTTTGATTGATTCTGACGATAAGGTAAACAAAATTTTAACTGAACTTGAAATTGACAATCAAGACGAAACCTTAGTAATTACACGCAAAATCACGCGCAATGGCAAAAATTCAATCGTTGTAAACGGCTCTCATTTGACGCTTAACACCCTCAAAAAAATCGGAAATGCTCTGATTGACATTCACGGACAAAACGAAAATCTTGCACTTCTCAAGGAAGATAGTCCTTATCGTTTGATTGACGATCTTTCTGACGAAATAAGAATCGCCTTGACAGATTATCAAAAACTTTATAAATTATGGATTGCACAAAAAAAGGCACTCGTTGAGAAGCAAAAATCTGATGTTGAGAATGAGCAGCGACTGGATATGTTACGCTGGCAAGAAAATGAAATTTCCGAAGCAAACTTGCAAATTGGCGAAGATGAAGAACTTGAAAACGAGATTCGACGCCTGTCTAACGCTGAAAAAATTGCTCAAAATGTCGAGGAAGCCTGTATTTTACTTGATAATGATGATAATTTCAATACATTTACGGCACTTGCAAAAATAAGCAAAAATCTTGATGATGTGGCGCGTTATGATAATTCACTTGACAGCGCACGCAAGATGTTGGAAGAAGCGACAATCATTCTGCACGAAGTCTATGGAGAAATTCGCAATTACGGCGATCAGTTTGAATATAATCCCGGAAAAATTGACGAACTGCAGGACAGATTGTCAGTTATTAATCGACTCAAAAAGAAGTACGGCGCAACGATTGAAGAAATATTTTCACGTTACGAAAAAATTAAATCGGAACTTTCATCAATAGAAAATTTCGATTCAGACGTTGAAGCAATTCAGCAGCGAATAATTAAAGTTGAGGCGCAGGCTGAAAAACGCGCAGACACTTTGACAAAGGCACGGAAAAAGTCGGCAAAAAATTTATCGGCAGCAATCGAAAAAGAATTGCGACAACTCGGAATGAAAAAGGCACAATTTATAATTAATGTTGATGCTACTGATACTTTGACACTCAACGGCAGCGATGAAGTTGACATTTTATTCAGCGCAAACGCCGGCGAAGAAGTGCAATCACTGTCAAAAGTTGCTTCCGGCGGCGAGTTGTCACGTGTTGCGCTTGCGATAAAGGCGATTAATGCGGGTCGTGATGATTCTGCCGCAACAATGGTATTTGACGAGATTGATACCGGCTTAGGCGGTGTCACTGCCAATGCCGTCGCCGAATGTATAGCGAAAGTCGCAAAATATAAGCAAGTGCTTTGCATTACTCATTTGCCGCAAATTGCAAGTATGGCTGATATTCACATTTCGATTGATAAACAAGTCAATAATGAGCGAACTGTTACTGAGGTGTCCAGGCTTTCCGAATTTGACAGGCTCAAAGAGATCGCAAGAATGGCTTCAGGTGTCGATGCAACGCCGGCCTCAATGGAAAATGCAAGAGAAATGATTAACAGCGCTTTCAAAAAGAAACGTTTAATATCGTCTATGGTAAGTTATTAAATTGTTGTGATTAATTTGGAGGTAATTTTAATGGACGAAAATTTGATTGAAAAGAAAATTTCCAGCGAAGATGTTTTTGACGGTGTACTTTTGCACGTCAAGAAGGATATTGTTAAGCTGCCGAACGGTCACACGGCGCCGCGTGAATGGATTAAACATCCGGGTGCCTCTGCCGTCGTTCCAATTTTTCCGAATGGCGACATCATTTTAGTTAAACAATTTCGCTATCCGGTCGGCAAAGTGACTCTCGAAATTCCTGCCGGCAAACTCGATATCGAAGGTGAAGACCCAATTAAATGTGCTGAACGTGAACTTTCTGAGGAAACAGGCTACACCGCCGGAAAGATTTGGAAATTGACGACGATTGCAACTACGGTAGGCTTTTCAAATGAGTGGATTCATCTTTACGCAGCACAGGATTTAAAATCCGGCAAGCAGCATCCTGACGAAGATGAATTTATCAACTGTATAAAAGTTCCACTTAAAGAAGCGCTTAAAATGATTGATGAAGGCAAAATTTTTGACTCGAAGTCAATTATTGCAATTTTAATGCTTGCAAAAGAAGTTTATCATAATTCATAATAAAAAATCGAGGTGTTTTAATGTTTGATGATTTTGGCGGCTTTTTAATGCAAATTGTAGCCGGATTGCCGGGATTAATCATAGCTATGACGGTTCACGAATTTGCACATGCAGTAACGGCGGTTTATTTAGGTGATCCGACGCCGAAAATTCAAGGACGATTGACGCTTAATCCGGCAGCTCATATAGATCCGTTCGGTCTGTTAATGCTCTTTTTGGTCAGATTCGGCTGGGCAAAACCGGTTATGATAAATCCATATAATTTTAAAAATCCGCGCCGCGATGACATTCTGGTATCACTTGCCGGACCTTTTTCAAATTTGGTGACGGCTTTTGTGACGCTTTTAATTATGGTGTTGCTCATAAAATTCGGCGTTCATATGACTTCCGGAATGAATATGGTCTTTTCATTGATTTTGATTTACAACATCAACTTTGCAATATTTAATATGATTCCAATTCCGCCGCTAGATGGTTCGCAAGTATTGAAACAATTATTGCCTTACGAATTGGCAAGACGTTATCACGAATTGGAGCGTTACAGCTTTTTAATATTGATAGTATTTTTAATGACGCCAATTCTCGGCAGCATACTGGTTCCAATGCAGCGAATGATTTTATCAATGTTTGAATCAATAATTACTTTGATATTCTAAAAAATGAGTCAGTTGCAAGTTATGAACTATGAAATAAAATTGGCGGCTTTTGAAGGGCCGCTTGATTTATTGCTGCATTTAATTGAAAAGAACAAAATTGACATTTACGATATACCAATGGCGGAATTGACCAAACAATACATGGATTATATAGAGGAGCCGAAAAAATTTAACGTCGAAGTTGCAGCGGATTTTTTAGTAATGGCGGCGAAATTGATTTATATAAAGTCGCGAACGATTTTACCGGCAAATAAATCTTCAACTGAAGCTGATAATAATGGCGTAGAGGATCCGCGTGAAGAATTAGTGCAGCGATTATTGGAGTATAAAAAATTTCAAAAGGTCAGCGAAGTTTTATCCTCAATGTTTGCGGCAGAAGAAAAATTTTTCAAAAGAGCACCGCTGCAATTATCACAAAAAGTATTGCCGCCGCAGGACTTATCACCACAAAAATTATTAAAAGCCTTAATTTCAGCAACGACAAGGGCAGACGATGTAAGTATTCCTGATGTCTTGGTATCAGCGGAACACTTCAGCGTTAAAGATAAAATGACAGCGATATTATCGCATCTTGAAAGCGGCGAGAAATTGAAACTGACTGACGTTTTAGAAACAAAAAATATCAACGAAATTGTCACGACATTTTTAGCGCTGCTTGAACTTGTTAAACGTCGCAAGGTGCAGGCGGAACAATTAATGCCATTTTCAGAGATATATATTAAAATGATTCAGCAAGGTTAAATTGAGAGGTAATAAAAATGTTGTCCGAATGGGAATTATTGTTAAGATTAACTTTGTCATGTATATTGGGCGGTGTGATTGGCTACGAAAGGCAGTCGCGTCGCAAGTCGGCAGGCTTGAGGACAAATGTTTTGGTATGCTTAGGCTCGTGTTTGATTATGGTTTTATCGGAGGCATTATATCTCAACGTTGAAGGTCGAACTAATGCAGATCCGGCAAGATTGGCGGCGCAGGTTGTCAGCGGTATAGGTTTTCTCGGTGCCGGCGCAATAATGAAGGAAGGCTTAACCGTCACCGGATTAACTACGGCGGCCTGTCTTTGGGTTGTTGCCGGTGTCGGTCTTGCTGTCGGTGCCGGCTATTATTCCGGCGCACTTTTCGCTACTGCTTTAGTCTTTGCCACTTTAGGCACATTGTCCAGAATTGACGAATGGGTTATGCACGAAAAAAATTTATCATTGATAATTCATACCGAAGATAAACCGGGACAGTTAATGCATATAAGTTCATGCCTTGACGATTTACAACTTAAAGTCAGAGGCGTAAAGGTTAAAGCTGACGAAGACGAATCACATGGCGCTGACCTTTTATATATTGAACTTGAGGTTTACAATCATCGCGGCATTAAAAATGTTATCGTCGTTGACGCAATAAAACGCATTGACGGTGTTATAAGTGTAAATGTTAATTGAAAAGTTTGTAATTATTGCAGGAAAAAATGCAGTTTATCACGAATTAAAAAATTCAAATTAAATCAAGGCGTTTATTTGCATGAAAAAATTTAAATTTCAACTCGAAACATTATTAAAAGTTACACAGCGCAAAAAAGATGATGCGGAATTAAAATTTGCCGAAGTCTCGCGGCGACTTGAGCAAGAACATGACAAGCTACAAGTTTTGCTTAAAGAGATGAAACAAGGTCAAATTGAATATGCCGAACTTACAGGCGAAGGTAAAACCGTCACGATTGGCGTAATTATGACTTATAATGGCTTTTTTAATTGGAAACGTCAGCAAATTGAGGATCAGCAAAAAGTCATTTTAAAAACTACGCAGGAAAAACAGCAGAAGTTAAAAAAACTCATGGAGTTAATGACATATTTAAAAAGTATTGAACAGCTCAAAGAAAAGCGTTTACGTGAATACAATGAAGAACTGCTATTTGAGGAACAAAAAATGCTCGACGAAATTGGTTTACAATTATATGTCAGAGGCAGTTAATTGACATTCGTAATGATTAGTTAAACTCATTATGATTAGAAAGGCGATGATTTGGTGATACAGGCGATAAGTGCCGTTGAAGGTTTTGGACGTATTCAGCGAATTGACGGCGTAGACAGAGTACGACAACGCATTTCTGAAATTGAAAACAAATTTGGAATCGGCAACATTGGCGGCGAAGATTTTCAAAGTATCCTTAACAAGGAACTTGAAAAGACAAGCAAACTGAATTTTAAGCCGGTTGAAAAGAATGATGAAACCATAAAAATGGAAGAAATTCAAAATGCCGCTAAGACTGACAAAACTAAAGAAGTTGACGAAATTGAAACATTTACTGCAGCAGAAGATGACAAAAAATCGTCTAAATCAACTTCAGAAAAATCAAGCAAAGCTGTTGAACCTAAAGTAGAAATATCTTTTCCAGGTGAAGAAGCATTGCCTGACGCGATGAACAAGGCTATAAATCCGTTTGCGGCGGTTGCCTCAAAACCAGCAACACCTTCAGAAAGAGTTGACGAAGAAGAAATTGAGGAGCCAACTTACGACACAAAGAGATTGTCAGCAACTTCAAGTGGTTTAAGTACCGAAGACATGATAGAGGCAGCGGCGGAAAAGTATGACGTTGATTCTCGACTTGTTAAGGCTATCGCCATTGCTGAATCAAACATGAATCAAGATGATATTTCTGATGCAGGTGCGATCGGCGTCATGCAGCTTATGCCGGAAACTGCACGCGGTTTAGGTGTTGATCCTTATGATGAACAACAAAATATTGAAGGCGGCGCAAAATATATAAGGCAAATGCTGGATACTTTCAACGGAAATGTCAGAAAAGCTGTCGCGGCTTACAACGCAGGTCCAGGTGCAGTTCAAAGATATGGCGGCATACCACCTTACGGCGAAACTCAACATTACGTTGGTCGCGTAATGGATTTGTACAGATAAAATCGAATTAATTTGAGCAATAATTTTGTCGAAAAAGGTGGAGATTATGGCCGAAAAGAAAAAAGGCGGTATTGGCGGTCTTTTTAGTAAGATTTTTAAGTTTCTCTTGTTTATATTGTTGCTGCTTATTTTAGCAGTAGGAGGATTTGCAGCCGGCGTTTACTTTCAACTGATTGACAGTGAACAGACTCAACAGGTGAACGAAATTCTTAAATTGTGGAAACTGCCGGTAGTTGGTGAATATTTTGAAAAGCCGGAAGGATACGTTGAGGAAGAAGAAGAACCGGAGCCGGAAGATACCGAAACAAAAGTAGAGACTGTCAGCAATACCAATTTAAAAGACGGCAATCAAACGGCAATGGCGATGAAAAAGGACGAATCGAAGAAGTCAAAAGAGGTCAAATTATCGCAAAAAGATATTGAGCGAATTACTCAAGAACGTGAAGCCGCCGAAAAGAAACGTGTATCAAAATTGGCAAGAATTTATACCAACATGAAGGCAGAAGAAGCTGCTGAGGCATTAGGTTACGTCGATGCAGATACAGCGGTGTTGATTCTGCAGAAAATGGACGAAGACGCAGCCGGAAAAATACTTGCAAAAATGGATCCGGGATTGGCAGCACAAATAACTCAAATGCTCTTTGAAGGCACTCAACGACGTGTAGTTTTACCTGGTGAAAGACAACAAAATCAGCAAGAACAAGGCGAGGAGCAATAATTAATAAATTGACAAGCGATTGATTTTTAAGATCAGTCGTTTTTTGTTGCTTGGATTTTTAATGAGTGATTGACAAATTTTCTGTTCGCTATTAAAATTATTTTATTATGGTGTTTAACGAATTTTTTAATGGAGACGATATATGACATGTCAAACAAAGAACGAACTCATTTAGATGAACTTGAAGCTGAGTCGATATACATAATGCGCGAAGTTGTTGCAGAATGTGAAAGACCGGTCATGCTTTATTCAATCGGCAAAGACAGTTCAGTAATGCTGCATTTGGCACTGAAGGCATTTTATCCGGAAAAATTACCTTTTCCGCTGCTTCACATTGACACAACGTGGAAATTTCACGAAATGATTGAATTTCGCGACAGAATGGCAAAGGAAAAAGGATTTGAGCTTTTAGTTTACAGCAACGAAGAAGGATTAAAACAAGGAATCAATCCATTCGATCATGGCAGCGCTTATACGGATATAATGAAGACGCAGGCACTTAAACAAGCCTTGACGAAATACAATTTTACTGCGGCATTTGGTGGCGGTCGTCGAGATGAGGAAAAATCAAGAGCTAAAGAGAGAATTTTTTCATTCCGAAATGCACAACAAGCTTGGGACCCTAAAAATCAACGGCCGGAAATGTGGAAATTGTACAACACGCAAATAAATAAAGGCGAAAGTATTCGAGTATTTCCGCTTTCAAATTGGACCGAAAAAGATATTTGGCAATACATTGCACGTGAAAATATTGAGATCGTGCCGTTATATTTTGCTAAGGAACGTCCTGTTGTCTATCGTGACGGCAATATCATAATGATTGATGATGATAGAATGAAAGAACGCTTAAAACCTGATGAAAAGATTGAAAATAAAATGGTGCGGTTTCGTACTTTAGGTTGTTACCCGTTGACCGGCGGCATTGAATCCACAGCGAATACTTTAGCAGAAATTGTTAAGGAAACTTTGGGCGCAGTTAATTCGGAACGTACCAGCAGAGTTATCGACCATGAAGCGGCAGGCAGTATGGAACGCCGCAAGAGAGAAGGTTATTTTTGATATGAAAGGCTTATTAAAATTTATAACTTGCGGCAGTGTCGATGACGGCAAATCTACACTCATTGGTCACATGTTGTATGATGCAAAACTTTTATTTGCAGATCAAAGGCAAGCGCTGGAAATGGAAAGCAAGGTCGGCAGTCGTGACGGTAAGATTGATTATTCGCTTTTGTTGGACGGCTTAATGGCAGAGAGAGAGCAAGGCATAACCATTGACGTGGCTTATCGCTATTTTTCAACGGAGCGGCGCAGCTTCATTGTTGCCGATACGCCTGGACATGAGGAATATACACGCAATATGGCGGTTGGTGCTTCGTTTGCTGAATTGGCAGTTATTCTTTTGGACGTTACCAAAGGAATTTTGCCGCAAACTCGCCGCCATGCGTTAATTTGCACTTTAATGGGTATTCGTCATTTTGTCTTTGTAGTCAACAAGATGGACATAATTCGCTACGATTTTAAAAAGTACGATAAGATCGAAAGAGAAATTCGTAAATTAGCGATAGATTTAAATTTGGATAATTTTAAGATTATTCCGGTTTCGGCTACAGAAGGCGATAACCTTACTATTAAGTCCGATAAAATGTCTTGGTACACCGGCGGAACGTTGCTGAATCATTTGGAGACCGTTGATGTTTCTGAGGCAGTAAGTGATGTTGATTTTGTCCTGCCGATTCAGCGCGTTTGCAGACCAAATCAAAACTTTAGAGGCTTTCAAGGCGAAATTGCCGACGGTAAAATTTCTGTCGGTGATGAGGTGACTGTACTGCCAAATCATGAAAATGCCGTTGTAAAATCAATATTCGTGACTGATGAAAAGGTCAGCAATGCCGAAAAAGGTCAGCCGGTGACAATTTGTTTAGATCGTGAAATTGACGTATCAAGAGGCAGCGTAATTACTAAAGATACCGAACTTAAAGTCAGCGGTTTAATTACTGCGTCAATTCTTTGGATGGACGACGAAAATTTAGTTGCAGGTAAAAATTTCTTCTTTAAACTCGGTACAAAAAAGACGACTGCAACGGTTATGCGAATCAAATATAAGCTGAATATTTATACCGGCGAACAACTTGCCGCCTCAACACTTTCAAAAAATGAACTTGCCTGTTGTGATATTGCGCTTGCTGATAAAATCGTCTGCGATAATTTTAAGCGCCAAAAAGAGTTAGGCAGCTTTATTTTGATAGACAGAGTAACGCACATGACGGCAGCTTGTGGAACTGTAAAACATTCGCTGCGTCGTTCGGATAATATCTTTTGGCAAAAAACGGATATTTCTCGTGAGATTCGCGCAAAGTCATTAGGACAAAACCCTAAAACTATTTGGTTCACCGGATTAAGTGGTGCCGGCAAGTCAACTTTGGCGAATGCCGTTGAAAAAGTTTTAAACCTGCAAGGCAAACATACAATGTTACTTGACGGCGACAACGTTCGCATGGGTTTAAACAGCAATCTCGGTTTTGAGGAACAAGACCGTATTGAAAACATTCGCCGAATTGCTGAAGTCTCCAAACTGATGAATGATGCCGGATTGATTGTCTTAACTTCGTTTATTTCGCCTTATCGTGCTGACAGAGAGAGAGCCAGACAAATTGTCGGTACTGATGATTTTGTTGAAATCTACGTAAATACGCCGCTTGAAGTTTGCGAGCAACGTGATGTTAAAGGTCTCTACAAAAAAGCTCGCAACGGCAAAATTCCAAATTTTACCGGAATATCGAGTCCTTACGAGGAGCCGAAAAATCCTGAAATTACAGTTGACACGAGCAAATCTTCACTTGAAGAAAGCGTTGAGTATATAATCAATGAATTAAAAAAATTCCTCATTTAAATTTTAATTGTTAGAGAGTGAAGTGATAAATTTTATGGCGGATCACGTTTTAATTTTCCATTTTGGCACTCAAAAAACCGGTACCACTTCTTTACAAAACTTTCTTTACAATAATAGAGAAACGCTGCTGGCAAAAGGCTGGGATTATCCGAAACTTGCCGAGAATCAAAAGTATCGTTTTATAAATGCTTCCGGTATTTTTTATGCGATTGTAAATCATGATAATGACGCTCTTGATGAAATTATGAATCGTGTTTTGGATTGTCTTAAAACGCATAACGTGATTTTATCTGCGGAATGTTTTTGGCTGTTTAAAAATATAGGTGTCGTTTTAAACAAGTTAATAAAATATTATAGTAACGTTAAAGTCGTTGTCTATCTTAGAAGGCAAGATCAATATCTTGAATCGGTTTATAATCAATGGATAAAAAACGGCAGCATGTTTGAATCCAGAGAGATGACACAATTTTTAAAAGATGCCGACAGTAACGGCTTATCTAACTATTTAAATAAACTTATCCAATTAGAAGACATTCTTGGCGACAATTTGATAGTCAAAAAGTATGAAAGAGAATCCTTGAAGAACGGCGATATAATTTTAGATTTTATCTCTACCATAGGCATAGATATAAAAGACGAAGAATGTCATTTTAAACAACAAGATTCTAATATGTCTCTGAACGTTAATTTAATGGAAATAAAAAGGATTATAAATACTTTGCCGGAAGTTAGAAAATATTCATTATTTCAAGATGTCATAAAAGAAGTCAATGTTAATAATATGCAAGATGACGCAAAATATTCGTCTAAAATAATGTCACCGGAACTTCGCGAAAGCATTTTAAAGCAGCACGAAGAAGAAAATATAGAAATTGCGCGACGGTACTTTGGCGACGAAGAACTCTTTAAAAATAAAAATACGAATATACCTTACGAACAATCTCAAACCTCGCGAATATTGGAAAACCTAATTAAAATTTGTGCTGTTGCCATAAATAAGCAGGAAATAAATTTAGCTTTTCTCACTGCAAGGCAAAGTAACAGAAAGTTAGCGTTTTTTGGCGCAGGAACAATTTGTAAAAATTTTATTAAAAAACGGATATTTCAACCTGATGTTATAATTGATAATTACGTTTACAATATTGAGGTTGAAGGCATTCCGGTAATTGCGGCAAGTTCAATCGAAAATTATATGGATTATCAAATTATAATCACATGTGCGGCTCATAATGAAATTGAGGAACAGTTGATACAAAAAGGTTTGCGCGAAGGTTACGATTATATAAAGTGGTTTAATTTTTCAGAGTTGAAAAGGCTTGATTTGAATACTAAATTAAATGAATTCCGAAAGACGTTTTTAGCTCAAATATAATAACGGAGATGATTTAAACAGCATGGATAATCACATATTATGCCTACATCTCGGAACTCAAAAGACAGGAACTTCATCTTTGCAGGCATTTTTATTTAATAATCGAGATAATTTATTAAAACAAGGCTGGGACTATCCGACATTTGAGGAAACTTCTTCCAATTACTCTTTAAATATCAAAAATGGCATTCCTATTTGGTCTGCCTTTTTGGAAAAAGACAATGCGCTCTTTGATGAGTGTATGAGCTGCATTTTAAATCATTTGAAGAAAAATAACGTGATAGTTTCTTGCGAAGACATTTGGCCGATGAAGGATATGTTAAATGTCGTTTCAAAAATTCAGCAGTATTATAAAAATGTTAAAGTTATAGTTTACATTAGAAGGCAAGATCATTACATTGAGTCTCTTTACAATCAGTTTGTAAAAGGACCTAGACACGAGACAATGGAAATAACGCAATTTGTCGAATATGCCGAAGAAATGAAAATCGCAAGGTATTTAGATAATTTAGTCGCTTTACGTAAAATTTTTGGAGACAATTTGATCGTCAGACGTTTTGAAAAGGAAGCGTTTCAAGGCGAGCGTAAGGATTTAATTTCTGATTTTTTGACCGTGTTGAAAATTGAGGAGAAGTCTGCAAATTGGTTCTTTCCTAAAAATCGCAATGAGTCACTTGGTTCGCGTCTTTTGGAGATAAAACGAATAATTAACAGCGTAATTAAAAATACTCATGAATTTTATAAAAAGTATGATGAGCTTATCAACCAATTAAACACAACTAATGTCAAATTAGGTTTTAAAGACTGTTATAAAATTTTGTCGCCGGAACTTCGTCAAAAAATTTTGCAAGCTCATGAGGCTGAAAATATCGAAATAGCACGCTTGTTTTTTGAAATAAAAGACGGTGGAGTATTTCAAGATAAAAATATAAATATTCCTTATGAAAAGTGCAATTTTTCCTCTGAGCAGGAAGAATTGATAAAAATTTTCGCTTCAACGACTATTAGGCAAGAAATAAATCTAGCTTTTTTGCACTCAAGACAAAACAAAAGGAAATTAGCTTATTTTGGCGCCGGAACCATATGCAGAGACTTTTTGAAAAAAAATCTTTACTCACCGGATGTAATAATTGATAATTATACTCAAAATACAGAAGTTGAAGGCATTCCTGTAATTTCCGCAGAATCTATCAAAAATTGGAAAGACTATCATATAATAATTACTTGTGCGGCTTATAATGAAATAGAAATTCAATTACATCAAAAGCGATTGAGAGAAGGCAACGATTATATAAAGTGGTTTGATATTTCTACGGACGGCAGTCCATATGTTGATATATTTATGCTTTATCGTTTAATGTCGTTGCACCCTTATTATAACGTTAAAAATTAAAAGGAGAGCGTTTTTAGCGCAGCTTATTTTCATGGAACAGAGTAAAAGGTCAAGTATGACGAATTTATTTTTTAGTATGGTTAAAATTGGCTGTATTGGATTTGGCGGCGGTAATGCGCTGATTCCAATTATGCAGCAGGAATTAGTCGATAAAAATCGCGTTGTAACTGCACAGGAATTTGAAGAAGATGTTGTGGTTGCAAGTATAACTCCAGGTGCCTTGCCGGTTGAGATTGCAGGCGGCGTTGGAAGTCGTGCCGGTGGCTGGCGAGGAATGCTTTTAGGTTCATGCGGAATGGCTTTACCCGGTGTTTGCCTCGCGTTGATACTACTTTCATTCTTATCGCTGCTAAATGAAACAATGGTGCGGCAAATCGAATTTTTAACTGTTGGAATTTCTGCATTTATTGCCTGTCTTTTGATGGATTACATCGTTAAAACAATTCGTCAAGCTTCGCAGTCACAAACAATGCGAATGACTTTACTTATAATTGCAACTGCTTTTATATTGACGTGCGGAAAGACGCTATATAAATTTTTAGGAATTACAGCTTCGCCAATTTTCGGAATAGCGACCATACATGTATTTATGATAGCTTTCTTTTTGGTGTTTTATCTTTACAACAAGAAAACTTTTTTGCACTATTCAATATCGGCGTTGTTATGCGTGATTTATTTATTTTGCGTTGGGAAAAGCAGTTTTGTAAATAAAGATTATTTTTACGAAATTGCAATTTTAATGTTCATACTTTCAATCTACGACGGCATTACAAATAATTTGTCACACTTAAAATTATTTCGTAAAGCTGATGCGTCCGGCACTAAAAGAGAATTGCTTGCATTAACATTTTTTGTAATTTTGACTGCGATTCCTGCCGCTATTGTCACGAATCAAACACCTATGTATCTGTTTAACGGCTTATTTTCGTCGATAATTTCCTTCGGCGGTGGTGATGCTTATTTGACAGTCGCAGACGGTTTATTTGTTGACACGGACTTAATCACCGAAGATGAATTTTTTGGAACTATTGTTCCGGTGGTTAATCTGCTGCCAGGTTCAATTCTTTGTAAGACACTAAGCGCGATTGGATATTATATCGGTTATCATAATTCAAATGCGGTCAGTGAAGCGTTGATAGTTGCAACGGCAGGTTTTTTTATTTCAATAGCGGCATCTTGCGGTGTATTTTCAATCGTCAAGTATCTTTATGAAAATCTTCAGCAGCTTGAAATTTTTCAGATAATCCGCAAAATAGTCCGTCCAATCGTCTCCGGTTTAATGCTGACAGTTATTTTATCACTTGCAAATCAAAGCCGAAAAATGGGTATTGCTGAAGGTCTTGGCTGGTTTCCGGTAATAATTATGGCGATATTATTTTTGATTAATTGCTGGTTGTATTTTTTTAAAAAGTCTTCAAATATAACAATTTTAGGATTCTCAACGGCAATGTCAATGTTATTATGTAATATGATTTACGATTAATTATAACAGGAGGTAAAATTTTGACTGATTACGAAATATTAAAATCAGCAGTATCAGATTTACCTGAATTAAATCAACCTATTTACCAACACTCGGAATTGTCTGATATTTCTTCACAACATTTTGAGAATGTGTTAAATTATATTCATCAAATTCATGATGCACTAAAAACTAAATTAAATAGACCTTTAAAAATATTAGACTTGGGTTGTTCGCAGGGTTTTATAAGTCTGAATATGGCTTCGTGGCAAGGTTTAAAAACAATGGGGGGGGGGGATATAGATAAGGGATACGTGTGTAGTATTGATTCTCTTGATAAAAATATTCATGTTTGCAAATTGTTAGCCGAAGAACACTTGGATTATAAAATTAATTTTTTTCAATTAAGAGTAGAAGATGCTATTATTAATCTTCAAGCTGGATATTATGACATTTTAATTGGACTAAATATCTTCCAAAATTTGTTTAAACAATATGGTTTAGAGCCAACAAAATATTTAATAAAAATTTTATCTGCTAAAGTGCCGATTTGTATTTTTGAACCGGCTCTTAAAAGTGAACCGTTTAATTGGGCCGCTTCATTGCCGGAAGACTATAGGGAAATGTTCAATGCTTTTGATTGTGTCAAATTATTAGCATATAATGATACAAATATTTCTAACGTTAAAAGACCTTTAATATTTGCAAGTAATAAATATATTTATTTTAAATCACTCGGATTATTGGAAATAAACAAAGCTTTAAGAAAACCAAACGATTATCTTCCAGAAGATATTAATAAAAGGTATTTCTTTTGTGATGATAAATTTGTAAAATTTTACAGTAAAAAAATTGGAGATGCGGAGGCAGTTTTTACAAATGCAGTTGAATTTTTGAAAAACATGGATGGCAAACATGGATTTCCTAAATTCATTGAATTTGAAAATAATTCAGATGAACTTTGGATAGTACGACAAAATATTGAAGGAAGAACCTTAACAAGTGTAATTAATAATAATGAACCTTATGATGCTTGGGATATAATAAAACAGACTCTGAATTGGCTGATTATTTTAGAACAGCATGGATATTATCACTGTGATCTTTTTCCTAATCTTTCTAATTTAGTTTTAGATTTAAATGGTAAAGTGCATTTAATAGACTATTGCTCTATAGTAAATGAAAAGAAAAAGAAGAAATTTTTTATAAAAAGCATTATAATTCAAATTTTTATCTTTATGTACGAGATTTTAGAAAGAAAAGATATTCTTACTAATTCTTATGATCCTGATCCTAATAAATTTGGCGGATATATGCAAATTGTACATGTCTTAAAAAAGTATATATCTGAAAAGAAATATCTAAAATTATTGAATGCAAAAAAATTTACTCATTTTTATGAAGTTTTATTTTCCAATGATGAAAATGAAGAACCTGAATATAAATTATTGGAGCAAGAAATTGAGTTTTTGGAAAAATATCAAAGTATTAAGATACAAAGACTGGACGATATATTGGTAAGTAACTTTGATTTGGCAAACGGAAATGCCAAGATTATTCATGATAGCTTAATGTTCTTATATAATACTACAGTTAAGCAACAAAAACGTATTGAAGAACTGGAAAACAGGCTTAATAAAATTGAATCAAGGAGTATTTCTAATGTGGAATAAGGAATTGAAATTGGCAATTAAAGCGGCTAAAGAGGCAGGCGAAGCAATTTTAAAAGTTTACAATTCGCCAAACACGCTGAAAATAGATTTAAAGGCTGACAAATCACCATTAACTGAAGCGGACAGAACCTCAAACAATGTGATATTGCCGCAGTTAAAAGAAGTATTCCCGAATTATGCAATTCTCGACGAAGAAGAAAAAGACGATTTTTCGCGACTCAATAATGATTATTGCTTCGTGATTGATCCTCTTGACGGCACAAAGGAATTTATCAAGCGCAACGGTCAATTTACTGTCAACATTGCGCTGGCTTATAAACATGAAGTTGTTATGGGCGTTATTTATGTTCCTGTAACGCGTGAACTTTATTACGCGGCAAAAGGCGAAGGCGCTTTTTTAAAAAGTGCTGACGGAAATATCAAAAAACTTCACGTCACTGACAATAAGGATATACTTTCGCTAAAAGTTGTGATGAGTAATTCTCATAACTGCGCTCAAATGGACGAATTGCTGCAAAAATATAATTTGACGAATTTTGTAAGAGTCGGCAGCTCGCTCAAAGGCTGTATGGTGGCGTCGGGTGAAGCTGATATTTATTACAGATTTAATCCTACGAGCGAATGGGACACTGCCGCAATGCAATGTATAGTGGAGGAAGCCGGCGGAATTTTTAATCAAATGGATAATTCGCCAATGAGATATAATCGTGAAAATTGCCGCAATGACAAGGGCTTTTACGCTGTCAACTGTAAAGAAAATATTTTCGTATAAATAAAAAAATTGAAGTTTCATTTTCCGATGATTTTGGTTAATGAGACTTCTTTTTTTATTGACAACTATCGTGTTGAAAGGTTATTATATAATTATTGAAATTAAATGGAGTGATACAAGATGAACATATTAAAGACGACAATTTTAATGGCGTTGCTGACTGGTTTAATGGTCGCAATCGGCGGCGCAGTTGCAGGCGAAAGCGGAGCATTTATTATGCTAATCATTTCGATTGGTATGAATTTTTTCAGTTATTGGTTTAGCGATTCAATGGTTTTGAAGGCTTACGACGCTCAACAAGTAGATGAAAACTCCGCACCGCAGCTTTATAATTTGGTTGCTAATCTCGCAAAAAACGCCAACTTACCAATGCCGAGAGTTTATGTTATCAACAGTGACGTTCCGAACGCTTTTGCAACCGGTCGAAATCCAGATCATGCTGCTGTTGCGGTTACAACCGGCATAATGAATGCACTTGACTATAATGAAATCAGCGGCGTTTTAGGTCACGAACTTGCTCACGTCAAACACAGAGATATTTTAATCTCAACCATTGCCGCTTCAATGGCAGGTGTAATTTCGATGATAGCTCAAATGGCACAATGGGCGGCAATTTTTGGTACTAATCGCTCAGATGATGACGACAACGGCGGCGGTATTATTGGAACACTTTTTACAATTATTATTGCGCCTATTGCTGCGACGTTGATTCAGCTTGCAATATCAAGAAGTCGTGAATATGACGCGGATAAAACCGGCGGTGAAATTTGCGGTAATCCAATGTATTTAGCCTCAGCACTTGAGAAGATTGAATATTATGCTCAACATTCTGCGCCACTTCACGACGCAAGTCCGGCGACGGCACATATGTTTATAATTAATCCGCTGGAAAATGCTAAAGTCGCACTCAAAGGACTATTTTCAACTCACCCGGCAACTTCAGAAAGAATTGCCCGACTTAAAGAACAAGCACATGTTAATTAAAATTTTAGCAGGAGGTTCAACTAATGAGAGATGTACTTGACGTTCATACTCACACACTATCCAGCGGTCATGCATATAGCACATTGCATGAAAACGCAACCGTTGCAAAGGCAAAAAATTTACAGTTGCTTGGCGTATCCGATCATGCGCCGACTACGCCGGGCAGTTGCCATAAATTTAACTTTATGAATTTGCGTTTTATGCCACATGACGCTTACGGAATTAAGCTGCTTTTCGGAATTGAGTTAAATATAACTGATTATAGCGGCAGTACGGATTTGGCAGGCAATATTTTAAAAAATCTTGATTATGCTATAGCCAGTCTGCACAATTCTAATTTGCCGCCTGGAACTTTAGAGGAAAACACCGCCGCAATAATTGGAGCAATTAAAAATCCTTACGTCGTCATTATTGGGCACCCGGACAATCCGCGTTATCAAGTTGATTTTGACGCAATCGCTAAAGCCGCCAAAGATAATAACGTTTTGCTGGAAGTCAATAATTCCTCTTACATTGAAGGCTATCGTAAAGGCTCACGCGATACGGCGGCAAAGATGTTAAAAGCTTGTCAAAAATATGGCACGGAAGTTATAATGGGTAGTGACGCGCATATTGACGTTGATGTTGGCAATCATGAACATAGTATTGAAGTTCTCAAGCAAAATAATTTTCCTGAAGAACTTGTTGTAAATTCCGATGTTGAAAAATTCTACAAACATCTAAAAAATTAATATAGTGGAGTGATAATTTTAATGTTGTTACACAAAATAATTGATCAAGGTCAAACAAATGATATTGCACTTGTCGATCATGGTCGTTACGTTACTTATGGAGAATTTAAAGAAGCGATTAAACACTGTCGTGATAAACTTTATGATCTTGGCATTCGTCAAGGTGATCGTGTTGCAATCTTCTCAAGAAACAGCGTTGAGTTCATCTACGCTTACTTTGCGGTTGCCTCACTTGGCGCAATCAATGTGCCAATAAATTTTCAACTCAGTACTCGCGAAATTGCCTATATTCTTAAAGATGCAGGCATTGAGCACATTTTTACTTATAAACCACTTGACATAGATTCACATCATATTGACAGCAAGGAGAAACCAGATTTTCACGTTGGCATACCTCAAAAAGTCACTCAACACAATATGAAGGTTTTTGAGTTTACTCAACATGACATAAAAATTCTTGATGAAGTAGACGAAAGCATAAAAGAAGCTCCGGAACTTCCTGCTGACTTTGACGATAATAAACCTTGCGTAATAATTTACACTTCCGGCACTACCGGCAATCCAAAAGGCGCTGTATTATCGCACAAAAACTTAGTCCGCAATGCTGAACAGATGATTCATATGGGCTGTGAACGCCAACATAAAGTCCTTTGCGTTCTGCCAATGTATCATTGTTTTAGCTGGACCTGTTCAGTGCTCTATCCGCTTTCACACGGTGCAGCAGTCGTGATTCTTGACTCATTCACACCGAAGGAAACGATTGAGACAATCCGTACTGAAAAAATTACTGACATGTATGTTGTGCCGTCAATCTGTTCATTGCTGACTAAACTTGCGTCTGCTGAAGATATGAAGACACTGCGATTGGTTGTAAGTGGTGGTACGACGCTGCCGGTTCAAATTGCTAACGATTTTATTAATAAATTTGGCGTTGAGATTTGCGAAGGTTACGGTCTCAGTGAAGCGTCACCGGTTGTTACGATGAATCCTTACGGTAAACCTAAAGTTGGCTCAAGTGGTCCCGCTGAAGGCAATGACGTTCCGCAAGGCAGCGAAGGCGAATTGGTTATTAAAGGCGATAATGTCATGCTTGGTTATTGGAATATGCCGGAAGCAACGAAGGAAGCGATTGACGCTGAAGGCTGGCTGCATACCGGTGATATCGCTAAAGTTGACGATGACGGCTACGTTTACATTGTCAATCGCCTTAAAGAAATGATTATCAGCATGGGCGAAAATATTTATCCGCGTGAAGTTGAGGAAGTCATTTATCGTTATCCGGGCATTAAAGACGCGGCTGTAATTGGCGTTGAGGATAAACTCAGAGGTCAAGCCGGTGCTTGTTTCTACTCAATGCAAGAAGGCGCTGAAATGGATATTCACAATTTGAAACAATTCCTGCAAAAAAATTTAGCACTTTATAAAATTCCAAGAGAGTTTCACGAACTTGATGACTTGCCGAGAACTTCAACCGGAAAAATTTCTAAGCGCATGATTTTAGAAGACTTTTTGAAACGCAAAAACTTAAATTAATTTATGGGCGTACCAATAGTTAATATGAATGAAGTAGCTCAAAATTTTGATGAGAAAACTGCAATCTTTATGTCTACCGAAAAACCTTATCCCAATTTTCAGATGAGCATTAATATGAAAATAATGGGGGGGGGTATAAATATCCCAACTCTTGCGTTTTCCGTTGAAGAAATTGCTGCAATGTATGACAGACTGACTATGAATAATGTTTTAAGGCAAATATCGGAAGACGGATTAAATAACTTTGGCTTTAATGTCATGCGAAGTTTGTTAAATGGAATGACTACTGTTTTAACCAAAAATCAAACAGTTGAATATACATATTTTGATACAAGAGAATGCGAAAAAATACAATTTGATATATCTGATGTTGGAATTGTAATACAAGGACCTTTACTGTATGATGATAATTATACTTTAGTAACAGCTCAAAATTATCGCAAGTTTTATCCGAATGCTCCAATTGTTATTTCGACGTGGAAAAACGAAGCAAGTGATGAATTTCGCTCCTTCTGCAAAGAAAATTTTATTGTTTTACTTGAAAATGATCAACCGAAAGAAATAGGTAGAGCAAATACTAACCGTCAATTAGAAAGTTCATTTCAAGGAATAAAATATATAAAACAACATTCAAAAGTAAAGTTTGTTTTAAAATCTCGAACTGATCAGAGATTCAATCGTCCGGATTTTTTATTGTATTTTTTGAATATGATGAAAGTCTTTCCGCCAAATGGTGATAAATTGAAAGGTCGTATTATTGTTATTGGAGGAAATGGCAAAATATATTCTCCATTTTGTATATCAGATTTCTTATCTTTTGGATATGTATCCGATATGATGAAACTTTACGGGATCAAACGTCAAAAAATTAATGTTAAAGAGGAGAGATTTATTCAGAATCATAAAAAAATAAATGAAAAAATTACAAAAATATTGGAGAATTGTAAATTAAATGCCTATTCACCTATTGAACGCGATAGAAAACTCTTGAATTTCAACAGAATGATGAAACATTTTTTAGGAATATATGGCGGCGAAACTTATATAATGTCAAATTTTTATCTGGAAAATATCGGAGCGATTGATCACGATAGATTACTTGAAACTTATCATAAATTTTTGAAAGACTACATTATAGTTGTAGATGATTTCAGTATCCTTTGGGATTGGCCAAAATATGAATCAAGACGGCATAATATTTATCCTGGAATTCCTTATTATAATAACCTTAATCATGGAATTTGGCTGAATTTATATAATAGCTAATAAAGGTTGTAACAGATAGAGCAGGTTCAACATTTAAATATTTTTGCAATTTATAAACCGTAAACATGATGATAAATCATAGCAAGCGGTTTTTTTAAATGCAAAGATTAAATTCAGATTAAAAATGCTTTAAAATCATTGCCTTAAAAGGCTTTAAAATGTTATACTTCACATAGTAAGTTTTTTTCTTTTTTCAAGGAAAGGCAGGGATTTTTATGGCATCTATTAGCGATTTGATTGGAAGTACAGTAATTTCTGGTACAACTAAAGCGGATACTATCGTTGTAAAAGGCAGCAACACAACTGTTAATGCCGGCGCTGGAAATGATGTTATTGAGGTCAATTTAAATTATGAATTGGCTAATTCTTCCACTTCAAACATTTTGATTAATGCTGAAGCAGATGCTGATTCTGTGTTTATTGGCGAAAATGTTTCAGCCGTAACCGTAAACGGCGGTACAGGTGCAGATACAATAAACAATTACGGCAGTGATATTTTAATAAACAGCAACGCAGATGATGATTATATTTCCAGCAGCAGCGGTCAAAATGTGACAATTAATGCTGGTATTGGCGACGATACCATTTACAATACGAGCGGTTATACAACCTTAAATGGTGGTGCCGATTCCGATTCGATTGTAAATCGCGGTTCTAATGTCTTCATTGACGGCGGCGAAGGTGCAGATGATATTAAACTTTACAGTGTAAGCAAGAATGTTACGGTTAATGCCGGAAAAGGAAAAGACACAATCGAAGCGAGTTTTAATCCTGATGTCTTTATCTATGCCGAAGGCGACGGTAATGACTTAATTAAAAATTACGATTCAGACGACACAATTAATATCACCTCAGATACTTTCTATGGAACTGTTGCGAGTGGCAGCGATGTAATTTTATCAATAGGCAGCGGCTCTATAACACTTGAAAATGCTCTTAGTAAAGCACTTAACATTGTCGGCGGCATATCGACTATTGGTTCTGTAATTGTAAACACTAAAAGCGGCGAAGTTGTCGAGGGAACTGCGTATGCCGATACAATTACAAACAGCGGCGAAAATGTTACAATAAATTCCGGTACAGGCAACGATGTGATTATTAACGAGGAATTGGGAATCCAAAATATCATTAATGGCGGTGCCGGTGCGGATTCAGTTTATAATGCAGGTTCCAATGTCACAATCAACGCCGATGAAGGCAGCGATACGATTAACAACGAAGGCTGGAATACAAGCATAAATGGTGGTGACGGCAACGATATTATAACTACAAGCAAAACTTACAACGTCACAATCGCCGGCGGTAAAGGTAATGATACACTTACCGGCAGTTCACTTGCTGAAGTTTTTGTCTATACAAAGGGCGACGGCAACGATATTATCACCAACTATGGTTCCAACGATACTATCAACATCATTGAAGGCAACAATTATTCAACGCTTGTCAGTGGTGATGATGTAATTGTCAGTGTAGGCAGCGGTACGATCACTTTGCAAAATTCTAAAGGCAAGACTTTAAATATCGTTAATGGTAATTTGCCCGAAACGACCTCCGGAGAATATATCAGCATTACTAATCCTATCAGCAACACTGTAGTCAGTGGCAGCAGCGGTGATGATTCAATCAAAATTAATACGGCAGAAAAAATCACCATTAATGCCGGACTTGGCAACGATACTGTAAATTCTAACCATTACGAAGCCGTTTACCTCTATGCTGCCGGTGACGGTAAGGACATTATAACCGCTAACTCAAATGATACGATTAAAATTACCAGCGGCACTTACTCTACGCAAAAGAGCGGCAATGATTTAGTTTTAAATGTCGGTAACGGCTCAATTACTGTCAAAGACGCCGCAAATCAGCGAATATTGATTCAAAATTCAAGCGGTTCTATTGATACCATTAATTCTGCAGGTAAGGTAGTTATCGGCAATTTGGCGGACACTATCTCAATTAACGGTTCGGCAAATGATGACAAAATTTACAACATAGGCAGCAACGTAACAATTAATGCAGGTGCCGGCAACGATACCATTTTAAATTATAAAGATACGGCGGCATTAATTCAATACTCCGCAGGTGACGGCAACGACGTTATTGCAAGTTATAATGATGATAAAAATATCGTTGCTTACAGCGGAAATGACACAATTCAAATTGCAAATGGTACTTACTCAACGGAAATCAGCGGCGATGATGTCATAATTACCGTCGGAGTAAACAGTCTCACGGTTAAAAATGCCAAAGATAAGACCCTTAACATTATCGGTGAAAAAACGATTGATACCATTACCGTTGACGAGGATGAAAACGTCAACAACGTTATTTCCGAAGTGCAAAAAAATATCAGGCGCACTATAGAAGATTCAGGTTTGTCAAGTCTTAATACGTCAATCACTGAATCAAAAATCAGCGCTTTAATTGCCAATTCTAAAAAATCTTCACTCGATAACGTGCCAACTATAAGCAGCAGTGTTGATACTTTGCTGAGTGGTAATGCCGTTATTGCAATTCCAACACTTGAAGCTGCCGACACTTTGACGGTTGATTTTAACGATAACGGAATAAAACTCGTCAAAATGCTGCATGACGTCGGCAATGTCAATTTAAATTTCAGCGATTCGGGTCACAATGCCATTGTCATTGGTTCAAGTGTAACAGGCAGCGAAAAAATCACGGCAGGAAATCCTGGTAAAGGTCAAGTTGGTGATACGCTTTATAATTTTAGTAAAAAAGCAAATGTCACGATGATTGGTGGCACCGGCAATGATTATTTTCATGCGGCAAATAGCAGCGACGTTATTGATTTGACGGGCGGCGGTGCTGATACAATCGACGCAACTTTAAGCGGTGCAAGTGTCAAAGGTTATGATGTTTCACAAGGCGCAATTTTTGTAGTCAATGAAACAAATCAGACGGCGTTACTTGAAGATATGCAAAGCGGCAAAATTGCATTGGACGGCGGAAAATTCACGCTTAATGGTGCAACTGAAGGCATTGCATTAGTTGGAACTAATACAAACAGAGGAACTTTTGCACGTCTTGTGACTAATGATAAAACTTCGCTCTATGGTGATGAATTGCTTTACGGCTGGAGCAGTAAGACAGGCGGTACAGTTGACGGCAGCGGCAGCAATGAAAAACAGGTCTTAATCGGCAACGGTGATACAATATCATCAACGCTTATTGGCGGCAGTGCAAATGATACGATTATTTCGAGTGCTAATGATGTTGTAAGCCTTTCCAGTGGCAGAGATTTAATCATTGGAAAAGCAAACAGCGCAGCAACTTTCATTTATGACACTAATGCCAAGATCAATTCGACGATAGAAAATTATAGTGCTAACGATACCTTAAAAGTACAAACCGCAGCACTTACCGCATCGACTGTTGGAAGCAACTTAGTTTTAAGCGCCGGTGAAGGAACCGTTTACTTAAAAGATTATACCGCTTCAACTCTCAATATCAACGATAAAGTTATAACAATTACTGATATCCTCATTGGCGAGACGATAAATAATACGCAAAGACAGCAAAGACTTGTTGGCAGCGACAGTGCTGATACAATCGTGAACAGCGGCGGCAAAGTAACGATTGAGGCAGGTAAAGGCAACGATACGATATTAAATTACGGCGGCAGAGCGGTAATTAACAGCGATCAAGGAAACGATTTAATAACAAGTGCCGGATCAAGAGCGACAATCAATTCCGGAGCCGGTAACGATACCATTAACCTCAGCGGTTCCAACAATTTGATAAAATATACTTCCGGCGCTGACGTTATAACCGGAATCAAATCAAATGACACAATTCAAATAGCTGACAGTTACACCACTTCAAAGAGCGGCAACGATATGATATTAACGACCGGCAACGGCAGTATTACGCTTAAAGATTCGGCTAATCAGCGCTTGATTGTCAACTCTACTGTGATTAACTCTGAAAGTGCAGTTAATATAAGCAATGTTCAAAACCTTATCAGCTTAGTCGGTTCCAGCAAAGCAGATACGATTGTAAATTCGGCGGCATTTGTGACGATTGACGCAGGCAGCGGTGCTGATTATATTGATGTAAGCGGCGGCAATGTAAGTATCATCGGCGGCAAAGGCAAAGATACGATAGTACTTGACGGCAGCGGTAATATCGTTGAATATGCTGAAGGCGACGGAAACGATACGATCATTGGTTACAATTCAACAGATACCATTGAAATAACAGAAGGTATTTTCTCAACGGTTAGTAGCGGTTCAGATATCGTCATTAAAGTTGGTAAAGGTTCCTTGACCTTAAAAGACGCACAAAATGCAAAACTGAATATTAAAACGTCGGGAAAGGCAAACTTGATTTATAACGACGTTAAAGACAGAGTAACACTCAATGCGGCATTTAGTGGCACTCTTGATTCAACGGATTATGATTCAACGGTTAAGTTAATTGACGCTACGCAGGTTACTTCAGCCGTAAGCATTGTCGGAAATAAACTTGCCAATACAATTAGAGGCACAGCAAAGGCGGATACGATTTACGGCGGCGTTGGTGCGGATATCCTTTACGGCAATAAAGGCGCAGATATCCTTTACGGCGACAACGGTCATGATACTTTAGCTGGTGGCAAGGGTAAAGATATACTTTACGGCGGTAACGGCAAAGATGTCTTCATTTATAATGACGGTGACGGTGTAGATGTAATTGCGGACTTCACAGAAGGTCAAGATACAATTAAACTCACTGATGCCACCATTTCCTCCGCTTCTGTCAATGCTTCTGATGTCGTCTTGAAAATTGGAAGCGGCTCAATCACAATTAAAGACGCCGTTAAAAAGACGATCTCTATCCTCGACGCCAATAATAAACTCAATTCGTTTATTCAAGGTTCAACCAGTAGTGAAAGTCTGCTTGGAACAAGTGATGCTGATTCAATTTTCGGCGATACCGGTGCGGATACCATTTACGGTTATGCCGGTGCTGATTATCTTAGCGGCGGCAAAGGTGCTGACATTATTGACGGCGGTAACGGTGCTGATACCATTATCGGCGGCAAAGGTAAAGATACCTTGACCGGCGGCAAAGGCAAGAATGTATTTATTTACAATGACGGTGACGGCGACGATGTTATCACGGATTATAAATCAACGGATACTTTGCAAATCAACGGCTCATCCTCCTTAGAGACTAATGGTGAAGATGTCATTATAACGGTCGGCAAAGGTTCAATTACTCTTACAGGTGCTAAAGATAAAAAAATCAATATCGAACCGGTCAGAGCTTATGCCGAAAAATTCTTCGACGACGACAATTACAGCAGCAGCGATTTAAATTCAATCCTTGACAATAAAACAGACGTTTTGGTTGATTATAGTTTTGATGACGTTAAAAAGAAGGATACATTTACACAAATTGCACTTAATCAATCTACGAAAAAATAATTAAAAATTCTAATCAAAATTTAATTTGACACATTCAACAAGGTACCTTATAATTTATGTTGTAAGGTACCTTTTAAATTGTTTTGAGCAGGTGATTTTTTTATGGATAATCAAAACTTGACGGAAATTTTTATGGAAACTCATCATCTTTTACACCGTTATAACATGATTTGGCACAGCAAAAATGTAGGTGACTTCGATCCGCGCAGAGGTCAAGGCAGGATTCTTGCGGCTCTAAAAAAAATGGAAGGCATTAATCAGCGTGAATTGGCGTTCATTCTTGATATTCGTCCTCAATCTCTCGGCGAAATGCTGCAAAAATTGGAACAAAATAATTTTTTGACTCGTAAACCTGCAAAGGACGATAAACGTTCATTGATTGTTGAATTGACGGATAAGGGCAAGGCTTTAAAATTTCAACGTCCGGATTATGACGAAATTTTGAATTGTCTCGACGAAGATGAGCAGGAGAACTTCAAAAATTATCTTAAAAAAATTTCGGAACGTCTTGAGGAATTAATCAACGATGAGGAAAATTAATCAGCGATTGGAGATGATTAAAATGTTTGCAACGCAACTGAATTGGTTTAGTGATTGCTATGAACCGCATAAAAAGATTGTACTTTTCGTTATTTTCGGCTCATTGATTGGCGCCGGTCTCGGTCTGCTTTCACCGATGATGATTCGTCACATTATGGATGAACTTCTTCCGAACGGCATTTCGACGAGCATGCTTATTTTTTCGGCAGGTCTGCTTATGGTCTATGCTGCGAGTTACTGGCTCAATTACCAGGTTGAGTGCGTTGGTCGTTCTATGGGTGCAAAAATTGAATTTACAATGCGTGAAAAACTCTTTCGTCATATGTTGCGTATGGGTTATTCGTATTACGACAATGCACAAAGCGGTCAACTACTTTCAAGACTCGTCAACGATATTTCAGAAGTTGGCAATTTGATGTTTGCAATTCCGCATTTGTTTGTAACCTGCACAATTACAATGATTGGCTCCATTGCTCTGCTGTTCTGGCTGAATTGGCAGCTTGCGACGATTGTCACGATTTTGTTGCTCTTTAAAACTTATCAGGCGGCAAAGATGAACAGCGACATGAAAGAAATGTTCATGAAAGCACGTCAAAATACCGGCGATTTAAGCGGACAAATTTCAGAAAGTCTCAATGGCATTCGCCTTGTAAAAATTTTCAACAGTGAGGAACGCGAATTACAAAAAATGCTTCAATCCGGTGAAAATTTGCTGAATGTGCAAAAGGATTCATTTAAAACTGTTGGCAGACTGCACGGCGGCATGGATTTTTTCTCAAACTTGATGAATTTGGTCATAACGGTAATAGGCGGTGTTTTAATCAGTTTAAATTTGATGACGATCAGCGATTTAGTGGCATTTTTACTTTACATGATGATTTGCATGAGGCCGGTATTTCAGTTGATGATGTTGACAGAAACATATCAGCGCGGAATGGCAGGCGTAAATCGCTATCAAGAATTAATGAACTTACCGGAATCAGACGAAGTTGACGTTAAACGTACCGAAATTTTGCCGCAGAGTGTACAAAGTCAAGAAATTGATTTTAAAGATGTAAAATTCTCGTATGAAAACGGAATGAACATTTTTGATAATTTCAACCTTAAAATTGCGGCAGGCGAACATATTGGAATTGTTGGAATGACCGGCGGCGGCAAAACCACGCTTTGCGAATTATTGCTCGGAATGTACGAACTCAACGGCGGAGCAATTTTCATTGACGGCAAGGACATTAAAAATCTCAAAATTGACAGTCTCAGAAAAGATGTCGGAATGATACAGCAAGATACTTTTCTTTTCAGCGCTTCAGTCAGAGACAATATTGCTTATGGTCGTCCAAATGCGACTGATGAAGAAATTATCAACGCGGCTAAACTTGCCGAAGCTGACGAATTTATTAAAAATTTGCCTGACGGTTATGAAACTTTTATCGGCGAACGCGGCGTTAAACTCAGCGGCGGACAAAAACAAAGGTTAGCAATAGCCAGAATGTTTTTACGCAATCCTAAAATTTTGATTCTCGACGAGGCGACAAGTGCCCTTGACAATGAAACTGAACGCCAAGTGCAAAAGGCAATGCAAAAGTTATCTGAAAATCGTACTACAATAACGGTTGCTCATCGTTTGGCGACAGTTCAAAATTCGGACAGAATCTTGGTCCTTGAAAAAGGCAAAATCGCCGAAGAAGGTACGCATAAAAGTTTAATTGATAAGCGCGGAATATATTTCAATCTCTCGAAAAGTTTGAACCATTAAAAGGTATGATAAGATTGTTATATTTGAGTATACAATATTGCAATATTGCAACTTAAAAAAATCCGTGCTAAAATTATTTGTAATAAAAAATTAATCCTGCATTAAGAAAAGCGGTGTTTTATTTTGATAACGATTGAAGCTCATGCGAAAATAAATTTGACTCTTGACATTCTCGATAAACGTGCGGACGGCTATCATGATGTTGAATTGGTTTTGCAGTCGATTGGTCTTTCTGACACGATTGAACTTGCCAAAATTAACAAAGGCATTAAACTTGAATTAAACGTCGATAAAGTTATTGGCGGCGAAAATTTAACGGCTGATGAAAATAATTTGGCTTATCGTGCTGCAAAACTCATGATTGATTATTTTAATTTAGCTGAAGGCGTTTTCATTCGACTGACTAAAAAAATTCCGATCGCAGCAGGACTTGCAGGCGGAAGTACGGACGCAGCGGCTGTTATACGCGGAATGAATCAACTTTTTAATTTACATTTAACGACGCAGCAAATGTGCGATCTTGCTGCCAAAATTGGTTCTGACGTTCCATTTTGCATTGTTGGCGGTACTTGCCTTGCTTACGGTCGCGGTGAAAAATTGAAGCGTCTTGCTGATCTGCCGTCAATTCCAATCGTGTTGATTAAACCTCGCGGTGCAATTCCGACTGCTTGGGCGTATAAGACTTACGATGCTGACAAAAGTTCCGAGCACCCGGATACCAACGCAATTTGTGAGGCAATTAACCTCAGCGATTATGAAGCCGTTGCGGAATTAATTTTCAATGTTTTGGAACGTGTCGCAATTAAAAAATATCCTGCGATTGAAACCTATAAACAAAAGTTGATTGAAGCCGGAGCAATCGCCGCAATGATGAGTGGCAGTGGACCTTCAATCTTTGGAATCGCCAAAACTCATGACGACGCCGTTAAAATTGCCGACACTTTCAAAGATATCGGCGTTGAGGTTTTTGTCACTGAAACTGTCGGCAGACTGGAAAATTAAATTTATCGAAAGGCGTTTAAAATATGTACATTCCAACTGTTTTAATTGCAGGCAACGTTGAAGCATTCCGCGAAAAAATTGGCAATCGACCTGTACAAATTGTCGGCGTCGTATCTTTTTCTGGAAAATACAATAATAAATTGTACAGCGTTATTAAAGAACAGACGTTAATTTTGAATGATAAATTTACCACTCTTGACGAACTGAAACAAAAAGTTAAAGATTATAAATTTGACTATTTGGTTTTTGTCGATAATGTTGATTTTGTAATTCATTCAATTTACTTGGCGAAAAATCTGCTAAATATCAGCCAAATTGTCACTATTGATACTTTTATTTGCAGTTTAGGTGATAGCTGCTTTTATTCGTTCAACAATGAAGTCAGTCTGCATAATTTTTTGCACAAAAAAGAAGTTCAATCTGTTTTCGATGCCGATTCATTTTTTGCAAACAGTCAAGTTTTCAATAAGCCTAATATTTCAAGAGACTTAAAAATTGAAGGTCTGCGGCGTTTTGCAAGGCGAGAATTTCCGACGCTTGTAAATATATACGATAATCTTTATGACTCTATTGATGAATGTAAATTTAGACATTATGACGTGATTTTACTGACAGCAGAGAGAAATTGGACTAATTTGATGCAGGAAGTTTATAATTTGTTCAATATGACTGAATTTTTTGTTATATTTATTCGTGCAGCTTCTCCACTAAATAAAATAATCAGATCAGATAAGGTTAAAAACGCATTTGGTTTTATAACATATCTGTCATGTCTGAACGGCGGATTTTATACGCTGAAAACTCGTAAATCTTCCGACACCGGAATTTACGTTGTAACTCATAAGCAATATTCATTAAACAATTTGCCGGAAGATTATATAACGATTCATGCAGGACGCGCTATTTCTGATGACTTAGGTTATCAAGGCGATGACAGCGGACAGTCAATCTCGGAATTAAATCCATATTTGAACGAATTGACGGCAATGTATTGGATTTGGAAAAATACTTCACATGAGTATGTTGGAATTTCGCATTATCGTCGTTTCTTCACTCTTGATGAGTCAAAAAAGTTTTCCGAAGAAAAAATTTTAACCGGTGAACAAGCACGCGAATTGTTAAAAAGATATGATATAATCGTTTCAATGGAGGAGTATCATTTATTCAATCTTTACAGCTTTTTAATACATGATGTTGGTACTGAAATTGCAATTTTAGCAATCAATTTGACAAAGACAATGATTGAGCGCTATCAACCGGATTATCTCGACGCTTTTAATTACATAATTGAGAATGGCGTTTTGTACAAGTGCAATATGATTATAACGCGAAAATATATTTATGACAGCTATTGTCAATGGCTCTTTTCATTTATTCTTGAGGCTGAAAAAGAGTTTGAAAAGCTGGTATCAACGAAAAATTTGAGCACAATTCAAAAGCGAGTCTTCGGCTTTATTTCAGAGCGAATGTTGACAGTATGGCTGATAAAAAATCGCCTGCGAATAAAAGAACTTAACGTCATGGAAAATAAGTCTTAATTAAAATGTAGGAGTGTTAAAAATGTCAAAAGTAAAATTTAATTGGGCAACTCTAGGTGTTGGCGTAATTGGAAACCAGCTTGCAGAGGCAATGCAGAAACTCGGCGGCAATTTATATTCGGTTGGCAACAGAACTAAATCTAAGGCGGAAGACTTCGCGGCAAAGTACAATATTGGCAAGATTTACGACGATATTGATGACATGTTCAGCGATGAAAATGTTGATATCGTTTACATTTCGACGCCTCATAATACGCACATAAATTATCTCCGCAAGGCTCTTGCTGCCGGTAAACACGTGCTCTGCGAAAAGTCAATTACTCTTAACTCTGCAGAACTCAAAGAAGCTGTTGATCTTGCAAAATCTAAAAATTTGATTCTTGCCGAAGCTATGACAATTTATCACATGCCGATTTATAAAAAACTCAACGAAATCATCAAATCCGGCGCCTTAGGCGAATTGAAATTAATTCAAATGAATTTCGGCTCTTACAAAGAATACAACATGAAGAATAGATTTTTTAATCGCAATCTTGCAGGCGGCGCAATGCTTGACATTGGCGTTTATGCCTTGTCATTTATGAGGTGGTTTATGTCATCAACTCCAAATGAAATTCTCTCTCAAGTCAAGTTTGCACCGACCGGCGTTGATGAACAGGCAACTATTCTGCTCAAGAATCCGCAGGAAGAAATGGCAACGGTTACTCTGTCACTTCACGCAAAACAGCCTAAACGCGGAACTATTGCATTTGACAAAGGCTATGTTGAAATTTTTGAATATCCACGCAGCGCAAATGCTCAAATTGTTTGGACCAGCGATAACCGTCGTGAAGAAATTTCCGAAGGTGACACCGCTGAGGCGCTTTGCTATGAAGTTGAAGACATGGAAGCGGCGGTCAGCGGCGAACGTAATGATATGCACCTTGACTACACGATTGACGTAATGGACATTATGACTAAAATTCGCAACAACTGGAATATGAAGTATCCTGAGGAGGAGTAAATAAAATTGGCAAGCAAACAATTTGACCAGCTTTACGAACTTTTTAAAATGTATCCGCTTAACCTTGCCGACGGTTTAGACAAAATGCGTGAGGCTTACAATAATATGGCAGTCAGTTTTAAACCGATTAAAGGCGCTAAGTTTGAAGAAGTTAATATTAACGGCGTTCGTGCCGAATGGGTTAAAATGCCTAACAGCGATGAGGATTCAGTTTTAATTTATCTTCATGGCGGCGGTTATGTACTAGGTACGACGGAAATGTATCACGACATGGCGGCAAGATTGGCAAGCGGCGGCGAAGTCAAAGTTTTGTCCGTCGATTATCGCCTTGCACCTGAAAATAAATATCCTGCTGCTCTTGAGGATTCAATTAAAGTTTACAAATGGCTGTTAAGTCAAAATTATAAGTATTACAATATTATGATTGCAGGAGATTCTGCCGGCGGCGGTTTAGCACTTGCAACGCTTTTAAAAATACGCAGTCTTGGTCTCAAAATGCCGGCTGCTGCCGTATGTATTTCGCCATGGACTGATTTGGCGATGACAGGCAAGACAATCAAAACCAATTCGGTAATTGATCCTGTTTTAAATTACGATTTACTCAAATATTTTGCTGATTGCTGCGTTGGTGAGGAAGGCGATCGCTGTGATCCGTTTATTTCGCCATTTTATGCAGATTTATCCGGTTTACCGCCGCTTTTGATTATGGTCGGTGAATGTGAAATTTTACTTGATGATGCAATGAGATTTTCAAACAAAGCAGAATTTTTTGGCGTCGAAAGTACTTTTGTCGTTGCCAAAGAAATGACACATTCTTGGCCTTTCTTTGCCAGCATTATACCGGAAGGTCAGCAGGCTATTAATTATATAAGTGAGTATATCAGAAGATACATTTAACTAATTTAAACGTTATCAAATAATAATGGAGTGATGAGCAATGTCAAACGAATCAAGACTGGAACCAATTAACCTTGATACATATCAACCGCTTAGAGAAGCTGTTTGCGAATCGTTAAGAAAAGCAATTCGCAGCGGAATTTTGTCACCTGGCGAAAGATTGATGGAAGTGCAGTTAGCTGAAGAACTTGGCATTAGCCGCACACCAATTAGAGAAGCAATACGAAAACTTGAGCAGGAAGGTTACGTTATAATGCTGCCTCGACGAGGTACCTACGTTTCAAGTGTTTCTGTTCATGATGTTCAAGAAATTTTTGAAATTCGATCTGCGCTTGAGTCATTATCAATCGGTCTTGCCGCTCGCAGAATTGAAAGCGAAGAACTTGAAAAACTGCAAAGGTTGTTGACGCTGATTGAAGGCTACATCGAAGTTAATGATATGGAAAATATCGTTAAAACTGACGTTGAGTTTCACGATTTACTGTATCAAGTCAGCCGCAATGAGCGTTTAGGCGTAATTATCAACAATTTAAAAGAACAGTTAGCAAGATTTCGTAAGCTGTCAATGTCATATCCCGGACGACTGAAGGATACTTTAGAAGAACATCGCGAAATGGTTGAAGCTATTGCAAATGGTGACGTTGAGGCGGCAAGAGACGCAGCGGAAAGACATATGGAACGCGCCGAAGAAACTCTTTTGAAAGCCATGTCGGAACAATTCAGTATTTGAAATATATAAATTTTTTTACGCATGAAAATTGCGTATTTTTTTGTTTGTAATTTTAGTTGACGAAAAATACTTCTCTATGCTATGATTAATTCGTTTGATTACATTTAAATTAATTATTTTGAGTTGATTAAATTTATGGAAAATTACAAAAGACTTTTAATTTACATTAAGCCTTATTTAAAGCGTCTCGGCTTTGCTATCATTTGCATAATTCTTGCTGCCAGTGCCAATCTTTACGTGCCTTGGATTATCAAAGATATGATTGACAAAGTTTTAGCTAACAAGGATATGGCGCTGCTCAATCTAATTTGCATTGGCATTGTCGTCGTATTTTTATTGCGCGGTATTTTTTATTTTGGTCAATCTTATCTGGTTTCGTATATTGGACAGCGTGTCATCATTGACGTTCGTGAAGTCATGTTCCGCAAGTTCCAAAAGATGCCTATTGCCTATTTTGACAAACATCAAACTGGTGAAACGATGAGTTACGTTACAAATGATGTTGCGGCAATACAGGCAGCATTGGTTGACAATCTGATTGAATTGTTCACGGAAAGTTCGATTTTAATTGGTTCACTTGTGATGATGTTTTATCTTGACTGGAAATTGTCATTATTGACGTTAATTGTCGTGCCTATGGTTGGTTACTGTATGCGAGTTTTCGGCAAAAAAATAAAAGCTAACGGAACTGTCATTCAAGAGCGCATGGCTGACATTACTTCGTTGCTGCAAGAATCAATTTCGTCCATAAGAGTTGTCAAATCCTTTGTTCGTGAAGATTACGAGATTGACAGATTTTGCAAGCAGAATGAATTAAATTTTCAGGCTGTAATGAAAAATGTACAGCTTAACAGTCTTTTGACGCCTACAGTTGAATTTTTGGCGGCGATTGCAGTAACTCTTATCGTCTGGTTCGGCGGCTACGAAGTTATAAATGGAATTATGACTGCCGGTTCTCTTGTTGCGTTTTTAACTTACGCCGTCAACCTTGCCAATCCGGTTAAGCGCCTCAGCAGAATTTATGGACGTATGCAAAAGGCGATGGCGGCAGTTGACAGAATTTTTTATATCCTCGACTTGCAGGAAGCTATCAAGGATAAGCCGGACGCCAAAATTTTGCCGCAGGTTAAAGGTCATGTCAGTGTTGAAAATGTCACTTTCAGCTATGACGGCATTAATGACGCCTTGAAAGATGTCAGCCTTGAGGTTAAACCTGGACAGATGATTGCTTTTGTCGGACCAAGTGGCGCAGGAAAATCGACGATTGCGAATTTGATTCCAAGATTTTACGATGTGACGAGCGGAGCAATTAAAATTGACGGCTTTGATATTCGTGATGTTACAATGAACTCTTTGCGCGAACAGATTGGAATTGTGCCGCAAGAGACTATGCTATTTAGTACAACAGTTATGGAAAATATCCGCTACGGACGACTTGACGCCACTGATGACGAGGTTATTGCCGCTTCAATCGCTGCAAATTGTGACGAGTTTATTAAACAGCTTCCGAACAGTTATCAAACGATGATTGGCGAACGCGGTTTAAATTTGAGCGGCGGTCAACGTCAGAGATTATCTATTGCAAGAGCCATTCTAAAAAATCCGCGAATTTTAATTCTTGACGAGGCAACGAGCGCACTTGACACCGAATCCGAAAAAATTGTACAGTCAGCACTTGATGATTTAATGGTTGGGCGTACAAGTTTTGTAATTGCTCACAGACTTTCAACGATTTTTGACGCGGATCACATTTTTGTAATAGATCACGGTCACATTTGCGAACACGGCACACATTCCGAACTTTTGGAACTTAACGGCGTTTATGCAAATCTTTATCATATCCAATTCAAAGAATAAAAAACTAAAAACGGTGCAATTACTTTCAAAGTGACTACACCGTTTTTTAAAGCGCAATTTTCAAAATTATTTATTTAAGAAATTTTTGAGATTATCCAAAATTATATTGGCAACTTCGATTTTCGACATAATTGGAAATTCTGTTGCACCGTTTGAAGTTATCAAAGTGACAATATTTGTATCGACACCAAAACCAGCGCCTGCCGCCGTTACGTCATTTGCCACAATCATGTCAAGATTTTTCTTTTTGAGTTTGGAAATGGCATTTTCTACGACGAGTTGAGTTTCCGCAGCAAATCCAATCAAAATTTGTTGACGCTTATTTTGTCCAAGTTCCAAAAGTATATCTGGATTTTTTACAAGTTCCAATGTTAAAGTATCGTCAGATTTTTTAATTTTTTGCTTTGAAGGTTCAGCAACGCGATAATCTGCAACGGCAGCCGCCATTATAACTGCTGATGCCGTGTTATATTCAGATAAAACTACTTGACGCATTTCTGCTGCCGATTCAACAGGCACAACTTTAACACTAGGCGGCGTTTCCAAAGAACTCGTCGTCACTAAAATTACTTCTGCACCACGTTCTGCCGCTACTTTAGCGATTGCATGACCCATTTTGCCGCTTGAACGATTGCCAATATATCTGACCGGATCAATCGCCTCACGAGTGCCGCCGGCAGTAACAATTATTTTACAGCCTTGCAGTGTCTTTTGCACATTTAAAATATCGTCAACATGCTTAACAATTTCTTCAGGTTCCGGCAGTCTTCCAACGCCTTCGCCACCACAAGCTAATTCACCGGTTGAAGGTTGAATTATTTTCACACCGCGATTTTTTAGCGTAACTAAATTAGATGTAACCGCTGCGCTGCGATACATTGCTTCATTCATTGCCGGAGCAATTATTAGTGGCTTAGTCATTGCGATTGCTACTGTCGTCAAGGCGTCGTCAGCAATTCCGGCCGTCAACTTACCAATCACATTTGCCGTCGCCGGTGCAATAATCATTGCGTCGCACCATTTCGCCCATTTGATATGTGACGCAACCTCCTCATTGTCGAAAACATTAATCATAACGGGCTCTAAACTAATTTCCCTAAAGAGTTCCGCTGTGACAAATCTCGTTGCAGATTCAGTCATCACGACTCTAACTTCGTCTCCACGCTTTTTAAACTTACGCACCAAATCAACGACTTTATAAATGGCAATTCCGCCGCTTACTCCGATTATAAATTTCATAAAATCACCTGCTTTAATATAATATTGCAGGTATTTTATATTGCAAATTTGAATTTGTCAACAAATTAGATTGCAACCGCTCTTTCTTCGTAGAAACTCGGCTTAATCAGATTATCAATAATATTTTCTGTACTGCCTTCGCCTATCGCCACAAATTCCCAGCCACTCTCACAGCGGCAAAGTGCACCGAAAAGCATTGAAGTCATACCGTCAAACTTGCCTAACACGTTATATTGGCAAATTTCTTCGTTGGTTTCATCGTCAAAAATCTTTATGTAAGCATTCTTAATCATTCCGAAATGTTGACGGCGGCTTTTTGCTCTTGAAACATCAGCCATAAAGACAATCATATTATATTCTTTCGGAATTTTATCTGGCTCAATCAACATTATTTCCGTCACAGCGCCTCTATCATTCAGACATTTTCCAAGATAACGTACAGACTGCGAAGAATGTTCAGCGTTACAATAATTTATGATATCTTCATGGTCAAGCTCAACTTCATCTTTGCACATTAACATATAAGCATGGCATTCAATAGCATTATTTTTAAAATAGTCGGAAAACCAAATTCCATTGCATTGAAAAGGCAAATGCCAACCAAGTTTAATTCTTATCTTTGAAAATTCACCCTTGTCATTTCTGTTAAAGCAAATTTCTTGTCCATCAACCAAATTAACAGACATCTCAAATCTCCTCTCACGTTAACTTTATGATTGAATAGTATTTCATTTTTTTTACAAACTTTTTAACAAATGTTAAATTTTTTATAAACTTTTTTCAGAATATATTTATGATTTTTTTCAGTTTCATAATTAAAATTTAAGGCAGTTCTGTGAATCAATGTTAAGATGACTTCTTGACTGCAAGCGTTGAGTTCGTCAAGAAAAATCTTTTTTTTGCTATCATTCTTGGCAGCAGAAATTCCGAAACGTCGCTTTTATTATCACAATCAATGTAAAAAATTTTTTACATGAAACTGGGATTAAAAACCGGATTGGCATTTTAGGAGCTTGTCTAAAATATTCTAAACCGCGAAATAAGTAAATTTTGTCGCTTAATTATGTAATTATAAATAAGTTCTAAAAAAAATCACCGGTTGAACCGGTGTGTAAGTCACAATTATTAGGCACTTTTTGATATATTATATAGCTTAAAAAATTTTTCTCGAAATGTTGAAAAATCATCGGCTAAAATTGCCTCGCGCATTTGACGCATAAAATTCTGCAAGAAATATAAATTGTGCAGCGTCAATAATCGCAATCCGAAAATTTCATCAGTTCTGATTAGGTGGTGGATATAAGCACGTGTGTAGCCATTTCTGCAAGCGTAGCAATTACAGCCTTGCTCTAAAATTTCGTGATCGTGCGTGAAACAAGCATTTTTCATAACAAGACGACCATTTGAAGCAGTTGACGGCAAAACCATTGCAAGACCATTTCGGGCTACACGAGTAGGAAAGACACAATCAAACATATCAACACCTTTGGCAACACCTTCAATTAAATGATCCGGCGTACCAACACCCATTAAATAGCGTGCCTTATTTTCCGGCAAAAATTTTGTTGATACTTCTAACATCTGGTACATTAAATCTTTTGGCTCGCCAACTGATAAGCCGCCTATCGCAAAGCCGTCAAAATCCATTGTACTTAAAGTCTTTGAACTATGTTCACGTAAATCCGCAAACATGCCGCCTTGAACTATTCCAAATACTCCTTGATCTTTACGTTTTTCAGCGTTGAGTGAACGTTCAGCCCAACGGTGAGTACGTTCCGTCGACTGCTTTGCATAATCATAATCAGCAGGATAAGGTATGCACTCGTCGAAAGCCATTGCGATATCAGAACCAAGTTTCATTTGCACATCAATAGAAATTTCCGGCGACAAAAATTTACTTGAACCGTCAATATGTGAACGAAAAGTTACTCCCTCCTCCGTAATTTTACGCAGTTCACCTAATGAAAACACTTGAAAACCACCGCTGTCAGTTAAAATTCCATGTGACCAGTGCATAAATTTGTGCAATCCGCCGGCTTCAGCAATTAAATCAGCACCAGGTCTCAGAAATAAATGATATGTGTTCGATAAAATTATACCTGCGCCTAAGTCTTCCAATTCATCAGGCGAAACTGATTTAACTGTTGCTTGTGTACCAACCGGCATAAAAATTGGCGTTAAAAAATCACCGTGCGGCGTGTGCAAAATTCCGGCTCTTGCTCCGGTTGATTTATCTTTGTGAATTAATTCGTAAGTTATAACACTCATTATTATTCGCTCCCATGAATTTTATATTGTTTATACCAATTATAGAACATTATATCACTTTTGCGAAGAAAAATATTGAAACGGCAAAAGATACTTAAATAAGGCAACAAAAATACCCTCGAAAGAGGGCGACTTGTAACAAAATGTTCAAAACACCATATCAATCGTTGATTTTGAATTTTCACTGTACATTCATCGACAAATCAATAAATTTGTTAGCAAGTTTTGCCTTTTGAAGGACTTCTTCGGTGATATCTGCACCTGCTTCAACAATAACTATTCCATTATCGGTTGTAATGGTTTTCAAGGCTTTTTTGCCAAGCAGGAAACGACGATGACGTTCTTCGGTTGCCTTATCAGCAGCTTGTTTTTTTGCAGTATCAGTTGAAGCAGCGGCTTTGGCTTTTGCTTGATTACTCATTGCCTTTTTGAGTGCAGCTCTCAAGGCCTCAGCTTGTTGCGTCATTGCAGTTTTTTCAGTCTTAGGTGGTTCCGGCTCCGGTGCCTCTGGAATTGATGCTGGTTCTTGAGTTGCTGTCTCAATGACTGGCGGTTCTGGTTCTGGTGCTGGTGATTCCGCAACCGGTTCAGATATCGACCCAGTTGCTGTATCTTCAGTAATTGGCAATTCTACTTGCTCGGCTATAGATTCTATTGCAGGTTGTTCGGCTGGCGTTTCGATTGACGTTTCAATCGTCGGCTCCGGTGTCATTGTAGTTTCAACTTCTGTTGGAATTTCAGTCGGAATATCTGCAGGCATATCAGCGACATTTTCTACTGCTCCACTTTCCGGAACTGCTTCAGTTGGCATGTCAACCGGTGTTTCGATTGGTGCTTCTGTTGTGGCTTCACTTTGCGGTATTGATATTTCCTCAGAAGGTGTTTCTATTACAGGTTCCGCTGCCGATCCTGTCGGCATTTCCGAGATAACCGGAGTTTCTGCTGCCTCTGCAGGTATTTCGGTAACACTTTCAGGTATTGAATCAACAACCGGTTCTGCAGGAAGTTCTGTTGGTGGTTCTGATACCGGCATTGCAGCTTCCTCAGTTGGCATTTCGGCAACCGGCTCCGGAATTGGCTCCGGTACCGCTTCTGTTACTCCTTCTGAAATTGATTCTGCTGATACATCTGGTGTAGGCTCTGCAAGTGGATTTATCATCGTTTCGCCTGCAGGTTCCGCTATTGGTTCAGGTACCGGCTCAGTTGGAATTTCAGTAGGCGGCTCGTCTACAACTGGTTCAGGCTCATTAATGGCAACAGCGACTGGCTCCGGCTCTGGTATTGCTGTTGGAGCAGGTTCAGGCGGAGACTCAATCGCTGTTTCTGACTTAGTACGAACTATAAATTCAGTTTTTTTTTCCGAATCAGGATCAATGACGGTGAC
>CAJOHI010000009.1 GCA_905234365.1 uncultured Selenomonadaceae bacterium
GTTAGTTATATTTTACTAAAACGTACAACCTAAGTCAACAAAAAATGCGCCTTACATCCCCAGCATTAAAATGCGGGGTCTTACGGCGCGAATGATAAAATTTAACACCAGTGATAGGTTTACATTTATCAATAAGATTGATTCTAAATTTGTCTTTGATATTGTTGCTCTAAATTATTTATTTATTTTTTGTTACAGTTTCAATTTTAATCTTTTTTGCCTCTAAATTGTTTTTGGTTACGTCATCTATTCGATCATCAGTGTAAATGGCATTTATTTTTTCATAAGGCAATAAAGGAACAACACCAATTTGTTGAAATTTTTCCGACTCAGTTAAAATGATAGCCTCTTTTGAGCTGTTTATCATATCTCTTACGGCTTCCGCTCTCATAAGGTCTCCTGCCATTGCTCCACGTTCATTAAAACCGTCAGTTCCCATGAAGAATTTATTTACATAAAAATTTTCTACGCACTTTTTTATTAAAGGACCGACCATAACCTGCGCTTCATTTTGATATTCTCCACCGAGCAAAATCACATGCGCTCCTGATTTATGTCTTATAAATGAAGCAATAAATACCGAATTTGTTATTATGGTTATATCGCGTCTTTGAGTAACCAATTCTTCAGCCAAGAGAGCACAACAAGAGCCTGATTCAATCATTATAGTTTCGCCGTCTTTTATGTTTTCTAAAGCCTTTTGAGCTATTCGGCGTTTCACATCGTAATTAAATGAAAGTCGATTGCTTACGTCATCACTCGATACCATTGTAGCATATCCATGTGCCCTACTTAAAAAGCCTTTTTTTTCCAACTGTGATAAATCTTTTCTAATCGTAACTTCTGATACGCCAATAGCTTCGGATAATTCTGCTACGGTGACCTTTTTCTTCTCGTGTAAGATGTTTAAAATCTTTGTGTGACGTATTTGCATTATCATTTCCCCTTAATTTTATTTTGCTTCATTATATCACATTATTTGTTTTAGTAAATAGAAATTTCATTTGAAAATGATGTTCTTTTGATAAATATAATTTTAGAAATGGAGAAATAAAATTTATGTTAGCTTTAAAACAAAATTCTATCAATCTTGAAATTAGCTTGAATCGTCGTATTGAAAATTATTGGAACAAGCGCAGTAAAGATTTTAGCCGAGTTCGTCGTATTGAATTAAATGGCATTGACGCTAATATTTGGCAAAACCTTATTGAACAACACCTGCCACAGGAAAAAGACCTTAACATTTTAGATGTCGGCACAGGCGCAGGATTTTTTGCCATTATTCTTGCAAAACTTGGTCATAAAGTTACTGGTATTGATATGTCATCAGCGATGCTGCTTGAAGCAAAAAAAAATATGCTCCAATATGGATGCCGTGCTGATTTTATAAAAATGAATGCTCAAGAATTAAATTTTGACGATAAGATTTTTGATGTGGTAATAAGTCGTAATTTAACTTGGACTTTGCCTGATGCTATGCAAGCCTATCGTGAATGGCACAGAGTTTTAAAAATTGGCGGTATGCTTATAAATTTTGATTCGGATTGCGGTCAAACAACTTTTTCTAAAAAATCTGATGAAGCTGATGTCCACGCAAACATTAACGATGATTTATTGCAAGAATGTAATGATATTAAAAATAATTTGCGAATCAGTACGCACCGCCGTCCCGATTGGGATATTCAATGTCTTGACGAATTAGGTTTTAATGTAACTTTCGATGAAAATATTGCTCCAATGGTACATCAAGATAATAATTGTCATTATGATTCTATTCCAATTTTTGCTGTTTATGCTAAAAAAGCTTAAAATACAGTTAATTATGCAGCGGCGGTAAATGTGACAGAAAACATATTATAATTATAATCCATATTTCCGTTGACTATTATAAATCTGTTTGCTGCCGAACACCAGCGACGAGCATCAATATTATTATTACTTCGCCATGAATCAACGAAAATAGACATTTCACCTTTATTGACACCTAATGTCGCCAAAATTAAAACGAGATTCTCGCCTAAATTATTCATTGCAACACTGTCACTAGCCGTGCCGACAATCATTATTTTTGAGACGTAACCTTCTTTATTGGCGAAAAGACTAATCGTCGTACCGTGTCCGATGCTGCCGTTGCCGCAAATATAAGTATCGTAATTGTCATTACTCATTGACTTTTGTGGCATTTTTTTAATTATCATGTTGCTTTTTTTCATCTCTTGAGCAACCTCATTAAAACGATAATAAAAGCCGTCGCAACCATAATCGCTGATTCTTACAGGTACAACAGCAGAGCAAATATTTGTAATGAGCATTAAAGTCAAAACAATGAATGAAGTTTTCCAAGTCATTGTAAGCACCTCCATTGATTATTTGATTTATTATCTCATACTTTCGTGAAAAACAAATTAAAAAGCCTCAATTTAAATGCGATAAAATCATAAATTCAAATATTATTGTAGCATTACAATTAAAATAATGTTATAATTTTGTTGCGAACTATGAATTAATCAAGGCGGTGTTTCCGATTCAAAATATGGAAAATCAATCTGACAATAAAAATAATGTCAGTAATGAAAATACATCAAGCAAGAGTGAAAAATTTTTAAAAGGTACATTAATTTTAACGATTGCAAGTTTTGTTGTTAAAGTCATTGGTTCACTTAATTGGATTTTCGTTTCAAGAATCTTAGGCGGTGAAGGCATTGGCTTATATCAAATGGCATTTCCGATATATTTCTTTGCAATGACAATTTCGCAGGCAGGTGTACCGGTTGCAATTTCAATCATAACAGCGGAAAGAGTAGCACTAAACGATATTTATGGTGCAAAGAGAGTTTTTAAAATTTCGATGGCGCTGATGTTGGTTACAGGAATATTTTTTTCAGTGCTGACATATTTCGCAGCGGATTGGCTGATCGAATGGCATTTCATTCGTGACGCAAGAGCTTACATGTCCGTCGTCGCACTTGCACCTACCGTATTTTTCGTAACTTTTTTAGCATCATCAAGAGGTTACTTACAAGGCTGGCAGCGAATGACACCAACGGCAGTAAGTCAGATTGTCGAGCAAATCTTTCGCGTAATTACGATGATTTTGCTTGCCGATTTATTCCTGCCAATGGGTTTAGAGTATGCGTCGGCAGGTGCAAGTTTAGGAGCCTTAGCCGGAGCAGTAACCGGTTTAATTGTGCTTATTTACTTCCACATAAAATTAAATCACGAAATTGACATCAAATATGGCGTTGACTTAAAACCAACTGAAAAATCAGCAAATGAATCCGCATTTTCAATAATGAAACGCATTTTTAAATTGTCATTGCCGGTTTCAGCAGCGTCGATAATGCTGCCGGTAGTGTCGAATTTGGATTTAATGATTGTGCCTCAAAGATTGGAAGTCGCCGGTTACAGCGTTCATCAAGCAACAGAATTGTTTGGTTATTTAACAGGAATGGCGGTTCCACTCGTCAATCTTGCAACGATTTTAACAGCTTCGCTTGCCGTTTCAATCGTTCCGGCAATTTCAGAGGCAAGGGCACTCAAAGATACAACGAGAATTTATCGGCAGACGGCGGCGGCAGTAAGAATATCAAATTTTGTATGTTTTCCGGCGTTCGTGATCGTCTTTCTGCTCGCAACGCCTATTGCTTCGTTGATTTACAATGCACCTGGCGCAGGTCCTGCAGTAATGATTTCAGCGGTATCAATAATTTTGCTTGGACTTCATCAAGTTTCAACCGGCGTGCTGCAAGGCTTAGGACATACTACAATACCAATGGTCAACATGATTTTGGCGGCAGCAGCGAAAGTTGCACTTAACTGGACTTTGACGGCGATACCGGCACTCGGAATTATGGGTGCAGCTTGGGCAACGGCGGCAGATATGGGTGTTGCGGCTTTTATCAATCTTTATTTCATTTATCGTTATATTGGTTATAAAATGGAAATTGGTCAGCTAATTAAAACTATTGGTTCGGCAGCAGTTATGGCGCTTGTCGTTAAATTTTTCTATGACTTCACCATTGCACAATTTAATATGGCAGTGTTTTCACTTTTTGGCGCCGTTATAGTCGGCTGTGTCGTTTATATTGCAACTATGGCGGTGATTGGCGGTATGCTCGAAGAAGACATGCAGCGTATTCCAATGATCGGTAAAGTTGGTGTTAAAGTCTTTCGCAAAATTGGAATATTTAAATAAAAATTTTTAACTAAAAAACAGTCCGCTGACTAGGCGGGCTTTTCGATTATATTATCAAAATTACACGAGGTGTTTTTTATATGGAAAAAATTAAAAGAGTATTTTTGATTGTGCTGGATAGTTTTGGAATTGGTGCCGAGCCGGATTGTGCAGACTTTGGCGACGACGAAACTTGTAATACCTTTAAGTCAATTTACAATTCAAAAAATTTTAGTGTGCCCAATTTACAAAGACTTGGACTTTTTAACATTGACGGCATTGATTTTGGCAATGCTGTAAATAAACCGTCGGCGAGTTTTGCAAGACTTAGAGAACTTAGTCGCGGAAAAGATACGACTATTGGACATTGGGAAATTGGCGGCATTGTATCTGAAAAGCCGCTGCCGACTTATCCAAATGGCTTTCCTGCTGACGTTATGGACGAACTCTCAAAAGTGCTTAACAGAAAATTACTTTGCAATAAGCCTTATTCCGGTACAAAAGTTATTCACGACTACGGTCAAGAGCACGAAGAAACAGGCGCTTTAATCATTTACACTTCCGCTGATTCGGTTTTGCAAATCGCTGCACATGAGGAGATTGTGTCGGTTGAGCAACTCTATAATTATTGCCGAATTGCACGAAAAATTATGACAGGCAACCACAATGTCGGCAGAATTATAGCGCGGCCATTTATCGGCAAGTATCCAAATTATGAGCGTACGCCTCGCCGTCATGATTTTTCACTTGAACCGCCGCAAGATACGATTTTAGACGTTTTAAGCCGTGAAAATTTCGACGTAATTGGCGTTGGCAAAATATTTGACATTTTCGCCGGACGCGGAATTACCAGGTCACTTGGAATCAATGAAAATAATGCTGACGGCATGAACAAGACATTAAAAGTCATGGACGAAGATTTTAACGGTCTTTGCTTTGTAAATCTTGTTGATTTTGATATGGTTTATGGACACCGCCGTGACGTTGACGGATATGCACAGGCAATGATGGATTTTGACATTCAATTAGGCAAATTTATCACCAAGATGAAAGATGATGATATCTTAATGATAACTGCAGATCATGGCTGCGATCCGTCAGCGAAAGGCACAGACCATACTCGCGAATATGTTCCATTACTGATTTACGGCAGTAAAATTAAATCTGTTAATCTCGGCACTTATCCGACATTTGCAACAATAGCCGCAACAATCGCTGATATTTTCAATGTTAAATTGTCAACAAAAGGTGAAAGTTTTCTGAATCTCTGCAAAAATTTTTGAAATATAAAAAAACATCTCATTCGTTTTTGATAAATCAATTATGCAAAAATCTTTGAGATGTTTTTTATATTTAAAAGCGACAATACGGGTTAATATTCAATCTGTTACTTAATCTAAATCTTCACCGTTTGAAGCAATAACTTTTTTATACCAGAAGAATGAATCTTTGCGACTGCGGCTAAAGTCACCAGTGCCGTCGTCATGACGGTTGACATAGATAAAGCCATAACGTTTAGCATATTGACCAGTGCCAGCGGAAACTAAATCAATCGGACCCCAAGTAGTATAGCCAATCAGCGGCACACCGTCATTGACAGCCTCTCTCATTGCCTTGATATGCTCTCTGAAGTAGCTGATACGATAGTCATCGTGGATTGAACCGTCAGCCTCAACTTTATCAAAGGCACCAAAACCATTTTCAACGACCATAATCGGCGTATCAGGATAGCGTGAAGCAAGTTTATTTAAAGTCCAGCGCAAACCGTCAGGATCAATTTGCCAGCCCCAATCGCTTGCCTTGAGATATGGATTTTTTGCGCCGCCCAGCATACTGTCTTTGATTTGTTCGGCATTTTTGTTGGCAGTAACGCAACTGGACATGTAATAGCTGAATGTATAAAAATCTACAGAGCCTTCACGCAGAATTTTTTTATCTTCCTCATTGTCCATAAAAGCAGTATCAATGCCCATATCTTGATAGAACTTTTTAGCGAAATAAGGATAAGCGCCGCGAACTTGAACATCACCGCAAAGATCATTACACAAATTATCCATGCGTTGAGTTTCCAACATATCTTCGGGATTTGGTGTCAATGGATACCTAGTTACGTGACAAATCATGTTACCGATTTTAAATTCAGGATTAATTTTGTGTCCAACGATAACTGCTTTTGCCGACGCAACGAATTGATTATGCAAAGCCTCAATTCTCTGTTGTGGAACGTCTTTAAGTTCGTCGAATTTACAAGGTGCAGTTCGATTCAAATCTTCGTCTTGAATGATACCGACGCTGTAGAGATTGCTAACCGTCGGCGACATAAACGCCATATTAATTTCGTTGAAGGTCAGCCAATACTTAACTTTATCCTTGTAACGCTCAAAACAAGTCGTTGCATACTTGACAAATAAATCAATAGTTTTACGGCTATAATAGCCTTTATATTTCTTGACGAGTTCAAAAGGCATTTCGTAATGGTTGAGCGTGATGAGCGGCTCAATATTGTGTTTTCTGCACTCATCAATCACATCATCATAAAATTTTAAACCTGCCTCATTTGGTTGAGCGTCGTCACCATTCGGAAAGATTCTTGCCCAGTTGATTGAAAATCTAAAACAGGTGAAGCCCATTTCAGCAAACAGCGCGATATCCTCTTTGTAGTGATGATAGAAGTCAATGGCAGTGTGAGACGGATAAAAGACGCCTTCTTCGATCTTCGGACAGAAAGTACGCGGCGTATTCACATCACCGCCGAGAAGCATATCCGGTACGGAAAGACCCTTACCGCCTTCGAGATAACCGCCTTCGTACTGATTAGCAGCACAAGCACCACCCCAAAGAAAATTTTTAGGAAATGTCACAAAAATCACCTCGCAATTAATTTTAAAAATATTTTATGCCATTAAGTTTTTTTTGTCAATCTTGCCTTCGGCAATGAGTTCATCAACCCAAGCACCGTGATGATGTTTAGCATAATCAGCATTGATTGTGCCGTCCTTCATACCTTGCAGTGAATCCGGATTTACTCCAACGGCAAGATAAATATGACCAAGCGCTGCGGCAAATCCGACACCTGCCGCGATTGAATGAAGCGGAATCATCCAAGCACGAATCGAATTATCAATTACACCGTTTCCAAGCCAAAGGACAATGCCACTCAAAACCAAAACGCACCAGAGGCCCATTTGTAAAGCGATATTCATCTTTTCGCCGCCATTGTAAAAGCCTTGTTTCGGCATTTTTGGATCGCGACCGAGAAGTTCACCTGGAAACTTGACTAAAAAAGTCATATCGTCTTTATTAAAACTCAACACTTGACCAAAAAGCGTAGCGTAGCCGTCACGAGCAATGAAAAGACCGATAATTGGTGTGACAATGAAAATCACAGCAAAGAAGCGGTGCATATTTTGCAACGTTGCGGAACCAAGTGCATTGTAAATAAAGCCGAATTGTTCAGGCGCATAGAGAGGCAATGCCGTTAAAAACAGCATCAAGAAAGAAATTCCGTTAAGCCAATGGCAGAGGATAAAGCCTTTTTTGTGACGAGGCAAAAATTTATCTCTAAGAGACATCATAATCACCACCTTATTAATTAGATTTTTTACCCATAATTTTACTGAGCACAAAAAGACCGGCAATACCGGCAGCTGCGCCGACACCTGCAATTTTTCCAATAGGACGAATTACATCTTTCCAAAGATTTATAGATGCAGGCGTTTTAGGATCAACAGGCAATCCGTAAACTTCCGGCTTGTCAGGCAAAATGTACATCATGTGAGTACCACCGACTCCATTAGGTTCAACGCCATAAAGATTGGCATTTGGAAATTGATCCTTGACGTAAATAAGCCTGCTGCGTGCAAGTTCTCTCATTTCCTCAATCGTGCCAAAGTCAATAGCTTGAGCAGTACAAGTCTTTGCACATGCCGGAACCATGCCTTTTTCAATTCTGTCGAAACACAAATCGCATTTAGTTGACTTGTTGCGATCCGGATCGACTCTCGGAACATTAAACGGACAATTAATCGTGCAATAACCGCAGCCAACGCATTTTTCCTCGTCAATTACGACGGCGCCGCTGTCAAGTCTGCTAATTGCGTTTTCTGGACAACCTTTAAGGCAACCAGGATCTTGACAGTGCATACATTGAAACTTAATGAAGTCCCAATGGAATTTGCCTTTTTCATCAACACGCTCATTCATCTTGATAAGATTAATAGTTTTGCTCGTAAGGTCAGCATGAGATTGATATTGTCCTTCAAAAGGCGTTGAAAAATCGGCAGGTAAATTGTGCCACTGTTTACAAGCAACCATACAAGCTCTACAGGCGCTGCACCTTGCAACGTCGTGAAGCATTGCCATTTCCTTAGCCATAATTATCACTTCCTAACTTTTGATATTAATTTTAAAATCTCATTACATAACTTTTTCAAATCTGAAGGAATAATCAAAGTCTTGAATATCATTTTCAAGTTGCCTATTCATTCTTGGTTCTGGATTATGCGGATTGTAAAATTCTACGATATGAAAGCCGCATTTATTAACGTAAAAGTGAATATTTCGCCTTTCAAAATAAGGTGTAACCGTCGTCCAAATTTTTGTATTCGGGTAAAGTTTTTCCATTTCTTGCCAAGCAGCATAGCCTATGCCTTTACTGTGACAATCAACATTGATAAAAAATAGCAACAACTCATTATGATTCGTTTCGGCATTGATAACTACAATCATTCCGCCGACAATTTTATTTTCATTGACGATATTATAAGTGACTGCGCCAGGTGCATTAAACGATTCAATAACATCACTGCGCGGAATAATTTCTTCGCCGTTGTCGCCAAATTGCTCAATTACAGCCTTTTTGAAAGCGACTTGAATATTTACAATAAATTGTTCCTTTTCAGATTCTTTAATTTTTACAAGTTTAACATCTAACATAAAATCAACTTCAACTTATTCCGTAATTTCAATTTGATTGCCTTCAAGGTCGATAATGCAGCTTTCGTAATAGCCGTCGCCGGTTGTTCTCGGTCCACTGATAACTTCAAAACCGTCATTTTTAAGTTGTGCTGTCAATTCGTCAACCTTTTCTTTGCTGCCGACACTAAATGAAATATGTGCAAAGCCGGTGCGAGTCAAGTCTTTTGAAACGTCTACCATGTCAGCCTTATTCATGATTTCAAGTCTTGCCTCACCGTCGAAGGTCAGAAAGTAAGAGCGAAATTTTTTAACCGGATTATGATAACCGTTGTTCGATTTTGCATTAAAATACTTGATAAAAAATTCGCGAGTTTTTTCGAGGTCATTAACATACATTGCAACGTGTTCAATTTTCATTTTAACAGCCTCGCTTGTTGATTAATTTTTTACTGAAATTTTGATAACTTTTGCAATATCGTCGCCGTTGTTCCAAATTGAATGTGGCGTTGTACCTTTAACATAAAACATTTCGTCTTTGTGAACGATATTAACCTTTTCGCCTTCGTAAATTTTGACTTCACCTTCAACTACAATGAAAATATGGTCATCTTCGTGAGTGTGATTGCCTTCAGGACCACCGCCATTTGGCTCAATGTAAGCAACTGCACCCCAATGAATTTTGCCCATGTCGTCAAAAAGTTTTTTAGCCAAGAATTTTGAATGTCCAGGCGGTGTTATAAAATCATTTTTAAGCATGATACAAGACCTTTCACTATTCAAGCAAGACGCTGCCAACTTTTTTTAAATTCTTATCTTCTGCCAATAAATCAAAATGCAGAGTCAGATAATCATTCAAAAAAATATCTTCGCTGCCTTCTCTGTTGTAAGTTTTGATGTAGCAATGACAATCATCACAAACGTCAAGACGCATTTGAGGTTCAGACTCAATTTCGAGAATGTGAATTTTTTTGAGGTCTTTATTATCGCAATAGACACAACCTAAACGATCCCAGTGCCACATTGTACCGCAACCGCCGCATTTTAAATAACGTGCTCTGCCTTCATTGAATTTACGAAGCTGCGCTAAAACCGGCTTACGTCCGCAAATTGGACAATAATTCTCAGACCACTTTTCCCAAACATCTGACAACTTCAATTCATGTGGAATTAGCTTTTCAATAATCGCCCATTTAATGAGACGTTCGTTTGTTTCGTTAATTTCCTCAAAATTGCAAGCGTTCAGCACTTTTGGCGCTAATTTCTCAATGGCTTCTGTAACGTAAATTTGTAAATCTTCATGCTGCAACAACGGCAACTTTTCAGCAGTCAATGCTTGGCACTTTTCAACATTCGGAAATTCAAGCGGCGAAATATCTTTTACTGCTGCCTCAATTGTTTGATAAAGTTTAAATGTCTCACTTAAAAACAAATGAGATTTGAGATAATCTTCAAGAAAAATTTTTTCTTCCATGTAAATTTACCATTTCCGCGATTAAGCTTTTGTGATATTAATTAAACATGCCTTAAATTCTTGAGATTGAGCATTCGGATCAAGTGCATCGATTGTAATATAATTTCCGCTTGGACCTTTTGAAAGTCCGGTAAATCCCCAGTTATACGGCTGCCACGTCACAAAGACTTCTTCGCCGTTAATCATAAGCGGTTGAATACGATTAGTGACCATTGCTTTTTCTTGAATTTCAGCACGAATTGAACGGACTTTAACCATATCACCGCTTTTAACTCCGAGTTTATCTGCTAATTTTTGCGGTATCTCAATGAATGGCTCTTTAACAAGCTCATTAAGCCAAGGAACGTGACGAGTTATAGTGCCGCCGCACCAATGCTCCGCAATACTTGAACTGCACAAAACATACGGAAAATCTTCCTTAGTTCCAATCTTTTGCAAATCAGGCATACGAGGATAAATAACACAAGGACTGAATTGTGCATTAGGGTTTTTGTGCAATGCGTTTTTCGTCGGCGATTCGACAGGCTCGTAAAATTCCGGAATTGGTCCATCAACTGGCGTTGAAGAACTATCACGAGTTTCGCCGTTTTCAACATCTTTATAACTTGCTGCAAAAATTCTGCCGACGCCTTCGCCAACCATTCTAAACGGCTTTTGACCTGCAGGTGTTGACGGCGCAGCATTCAAACTGCCGACGTCCGGTCTGTCGTAACCTTCCCACATATTTGTCGCAGCATTCCACCAAACAATCTTTCTGTTAGGATCAAGCGGATTACCATTTTCATCGCACGAAGCACGATTGTAAAGCAAATGAATATTATCCGGCCAAACCCAGCCATAATTTGGAAAGATTCCCATATTACCAGGATCTTCTTGACCGCGACGTTTTGCCATGTGTACACCACCGTCACGCATGACACCGGCATAAATCCACATTCCTGAATTAGTCGTTCCGTCGTCTTTGATCTCACCAATGCCGTTGAGAAGGTGTCCGGTTGACAAGTCATAACCATTGACTTCGCGCATGATATGTTCAACCATGTGACCGTCATTAGGATAATTCCAAGTCAGATTTTTAATCGGCAAGTCTTTTGGATCAGTTGAATCGGCATAAAGTTCACGAATACGGCGCCAGAGCATATCGCAAATTTCATAATCCGGCTTAGAGTCGCCAACTTTATCCGGTCCTGCCATTCTCCATTGAATCATACGCATTGAATTACTCATTGTACCTTCGCGCTCAAGATACGAACAAGCCGGCAAAAATATAACTTCGGTATTAATGTCTGCCGGTTTAAGAAATTCTTTTGAACCTTCAGGATTGTCCGGTCTATTCCAAAATTCTGCAGTCTCATTAATGTACAAATCTTGATAAATTAGCGTATCCAAATGACAAAGTCCACGATGTACCATGCCAAGATTAGGATTACTAACTTGAGGATTTTGACCGGCTATGTACATGCACTTCATCTTGCCTTCAATCGCTTTTTCGAATTGAACGTAAATAGAATCATTTTGAGTTGAATTGCGAATCGGCAAATAACTGAAGCAATAATCATTTTCTCTGGTTGCCGCGTCGCCAAACCACGCTTTAAGTAAATTAATCAAGAATTTTGCACGGAAAGTGCCGCTGTTATGCGTCCACTTTTGCAGAGTATTCGTCTTTTCAGTCGGCCAAGGCAAATATCCTGGAAAATATTGGAACATAATTCCGTAGTCGGTTGAAGCTTGGACGTTCGGCTGACCGCGCATGGCATCAATGCCGCCGCCTGGTACACCGATATTGCCTCTGAGAAGCTGCAGGACGGTGAAGCAGCGAATATTTTCAACGCCAACAGTATGCTGCGTCATTCCAAGTGCATACATGAAGACGGCAGGTTTAACGCTGCTGTAAAGTTCCGCCGCCATTTTAATATCTTCAATGCTTGCACCGGTAATTTTTGAAACGACTTCAAAAGTATAACGTGAATAGTGTTTTTTAAGAATCGACATGACGGTATTCGGCGCAAATAAATCCGCAGACCTCATAGGTTTACCGTTAGCGTCAACTTGATATTGCCAAGTGCTCATATCATATTTGCGAGTTTTTTCGTTATAGCCGCTGAAAATTCCATCATCAAAATTAAAATTAGGATTAATCAAATGATCCGCATTAGTATGAAGTCTGATGTATCTTTCATCATACTTTTGATTTTGAATTACATAATTAATGATTGCGCCAAGAAAAGCGATATCAGTACCTGGACGAATTTGAATAAAATAATCAGCGATTTTTGAAGTACGAGTGTAGCGAACGTCAACGTGCATAATTTTAAGACCGTTCTTTTTGGCGTTCATTAAATTTTTTAAGCCCATTGGGTGACATTCTGCAAGGTTGGAGCCTTCAATCCAGGCAAGTTTAGTATTTTTGAGATCATACCAAGGATTAGTCATTGCACCGCGTCCAAAAGCTGCGCTCATTGCTGGCGGAGTATTTGCATGACAAACACGAGTTTGATTATCAATCGACATCATACCGAGAGCACGAGTCATTTTGACAAGCTGATAGCATTCCTCATTGTTGACTTGACTGCCGCCGATAAGTCCGATAGCGTCAGTGCGTTTGACTTGAACTTGTTCGCCGTTGATTGTTTCCGTGTCAATCCAGTTTTCATCGCGAGCCTTTTTAATAGCTTTTGCCGCCTTGTCGATAGCTTCTTCCCAACTGATTTCTTCCCAATGATCTGAACCAGGTGCACGATATAACGGCGTCTTGACACGTTCAGCGGAATTTGGAATGTGTGAGTAACCTTGACCTTTGCTGCAAAGACTGCCGAAATTTACCGGACAGTCAGAGGCGCCTTCAAGATTGATTAACTTGCCGTCTTTGACGTAACCAATCTGACCGCAACCGCAAGCGCAAAAATGACACGTTGTTGTAAATTCACGTGCGCCGGTAAGTTTAAACTCTTTGTTGAGTTCCGCTTTGGCTTTTTGAATGTTAAAGCCCAAACTTGAAAGCGCAAGTCCGATACTGCCCAAACCTGTAGCCTTCAAAAAACTTCTTCTGCTGAGATCCATAAAATCACTTCCTTTTAATTAACTAAAAGAACTCAAATTACGTATTAATTAAAATACGTTGCGGATTAGTGTAAATACAAAAAGAATTAGGCGCCATTCTCGCAATAAGAGTAACGCCTAATTTTTTGGCAATATTAATAGACAGCGTTGTTGGAACTGACTTTGCAGCAACAACACGGATTCCCATTCGATCAAGTTTAGTCATCATTTCCGAAGAACAACGACCACTGAAAATGAGAACTTTATCAACAAGGCTTATATTATTTCGCAAAGACCAGCCATATAATTTATCAAAGACATTGTGACGGCCGACATCTTCACGAAATGCCAAAATATTTTGACCGTCAAATATAACGCCACTGTGAACGCCGTTTGTAATTTCATGCGTTTTGGAAAGTTCGCTCAAAAGTTTATCAGCACAACTCAAAATTAATTTTGCATTGAAGTGAATGTCTTCAACTTGACGATTGGTTTTGACTGATGAACTTTTACTAGTCGTGACGTTTACAATAAAATTTTCCTTATCAACATCAAGTTTCAGCACTTCATCAAAATTATTAATTAAATCGCGTTGCGCCAAAATACCAACAATTAAATCCTCTAAATCGTTCGGCGAACAATAAACAGCAGTTAAAAATTCATCGTTTAGATAGATTTTAACGGCACATTCAATAGAAGTGAATTTATTATCAGCTTCAAAAACGTTTAATTTTGAATCATAGCGAATAACGGAATAATTCACAAATTTATTTTCCTGCGCCTTCATAAGAAAATCTCTCCCAATTAAGTTACCTTTATTATGTCAAATCATATTGTCTATGTCATCTTCTACGTTTGAAATGCTTCCAATTCCAAAATTCTCAACTAAAACTTTAGCAACATTCGGCGACAAGAAAGCCGGCAGAGTTGGTCCTAAGTGAATATTTTTAACGCCAAGATGCAGTAATGCAAGCAGTACAATTACAGCTTTTTGCTCATACCAGGCGATATTGTAGACGATTGGCAATTTATTTACATCATCAAGATTGAAAACTTCTTTGAGTTTAAGCGCAATTAATGCCAATGAGTATGAATCGTTGCACTGACCGGCATCAAGTACTCTCGGAATACCGCCAATGTCGCCAAGTGGCAATTTAATATATTTATACTTAGCACAACCGGCAGTGAGAATTACAACATCTTTAGGTAATGCTTTTGCAAAGTCAGCATAATATTGACGCGATTTCATGCGACCATCACAACCTGCCATAACGACAAATTTTTTGATTGCGCCATTTTTAACTGCCTCAATAACTTTATCGGCAACTGCAAATACCTGCTCATGTGCAAAACCGCCGACTATTTCGCCTTTTTCCAATTCAGTAGGCGGCGAACATTTTTTGGCAAGTTCAATCAGTGCTGAAAAATCTTTCTTGCCGTCAACCTCATCAATATGCTTGCAGCCTTCAAAACCAACAACACCGGTAGTAAAAACTTTGTCCTTGTAATTTGCTTTTGGTGGAACAAGACAGTTAGTAGTAAGCAAAATTGGACCATTAAATTTTTCAAATTCCGTTGTTTGCAGCCACCAAGCATTGCCGTAATTACCTGCAAAGTGTTCGTACTTTTTAAATTTCGGATAATAATGAGCCGGCAACATTTCACCATGAGTGTAAACATCAACGCCGGTGCCTTCGGTTTGCTTGAGAAGTTGTTCCAAATCTGCAAAGTCGTGACCACTAATTAAAATTCCAGGATTTTTGCCGACACCGAGTTTAACTTTTGTAACTTCAGGATTGCCGTAAGTTTCAGTATTTGCCTTATCGAGAAGCGCCATAACTTCAACTCCGAATTTTCCTGTTAAAAGTGCCAATTTAATCAGTTCGTCAATGTCCATATCGTCTAACAATTTCGCAAGTGTAGACTGCATGAAATTATTAATTGTCTCGTCATCGTAGCCTAAGGCGTTAGCATGATAAAGATATGCCGCCATGCCTTTGAGACCATAAGTTATCAATTCTTTAAGACTGCGTTTGTCCTCGTCAACAGTTGACATTACACCGATAAGTTCAGGAACTTCAAAGCCACTTGGAATTAAACTTTTAGTCTCCTCAATGAAATGATTTAATGCTTCGGTGTCAAAATTTGCATTAGTAATTGTGCTGAAAAGATTTCTGACAACGATTTTGTTTGTATTTGGCACTTTAGCCGCGCAAAGTTTTTTGGTGATATAAATTAAGTTGTCCTGCAATTCGGCGACTTCTGCACTTTTTCCGCAAATGCCTTCGACAGTACAGCCTTTGCCACCAGCAGTTTCCTGACATTGAAAACAAAACATGTTACTCATAAACATTCTCCTAAAATACAAATATCATAATAATTTTTTTAATTTTACCACGCTAAAACTTTATTGTATGTGACATTTGCCACATATATTATAAAACTTTGCGAGAATATAGTAAATAGTTTTATTTTGTACCAATTAAAAAAAACTCCGACAAGTATAAATAAAATTTGTATAAAATCATATACTTGTTAAAGCTTCGCAATAAAAATAATTTATAAAATGGTGCGGACGAAGGGATTTGAACCCTTACAACCGAAGTCACTGGATCCTAAGTCCAGCGCGTCTGCCAATTCCGCCACGTCCGCTACATATCATTAATTAAAACGATTATCATAGTATTTATAACATTTTATACATATATTTGTCAATACATTACAAAAATTTATTGGTAACTTTTTGGATTATAAACTGCTGATTCAATCAAAATCAACGTCGTTGCGGAGTTTAACCGCCTCGCCAATATGTACGTTATCAATGATTTCACTGCCTTCAAGATCAGCAATAGTTCTGCCAACTTTTTTAATTCTATCGTAAGACCTGGCTGAAAGGCGTTTCTTTTTATAAACCAATTCTAAAAGTTCTTCAGCCTTATCCGTCATTTGACAAAATTTACCAATTAAAGCATGATTCATTTGAGCATTGCAAAAAAGGTGATAAGGTTTAAGCCTTTCCTGTTGAATAACTCTTGCAGCGGTGACACGTTTTCTGATTTCCGATGAAGGTTCATTCTTTCGCTTTGAGGCAAGGTCTTTATACTCGACTTTTGGTACGCGAATATGGATATCAATTCTGTCCAGCAACGGACCGGAAATTCGCCGAGTATAGCGTTTTATGTCATTTTGCGTGCAGCGGCAAGGATGCTCCGGATCACCATACCAGCCGCAAGGACAAGGATTCATTGAGCAAATAAGAATTATACTTGACGGAAATGTTAAAGTTGCATTTATACGCGAAATTGTGATTTTTCGTTCTTCAAGCGGTTCACGCAATGCCTCAAGTACAGACTTATGAAATTCTGGAAATTCATCTAAAAATAATACGCCATGATGTGCCAAAGTTACTTGTCCGGGACGTGGAATTGTGCCGCCACCAATCATTGAAGCTGTTGAAGCATCGTGATTAGGATTTTGAAATGGTCGTTTTGTTATTAGTCCGCCATTTAAACCAAGTTTTCCTTCAATACTGTAAATTTTTGTGACTTCCAACGCTTCTTCCGGTGTCAATTCCGGCAAAATTGAGCTCAAACGTTTAGCCAACATTGTTTTTCCGGAACCGGGCACGCCTACCATTAAGACATTATGTCCACCTGCTGCTGCAATTTCCAAAGCACGTTTCGCCATGAATTGTCCTTGAACATCCGCAAAATCATCTTGAAATTCTGCAATAGGATTTTCAGTGACAACATTTTTTTTGACTTCAGGATAAAGTGACTCATAACCTTGTAAAAATCGCACTAAATCAGACAAATTTTCCGGTGCATAAACTTCAATGCCGTCAACTAAAAGTGCTTCGTTTACATTTTCCGTTGAAACAAAAAATTTTTTAATACCCTTGTCGCGAGCGCTAACAATCATTGGCAATACACCGCGAATGCCGCATAATTTACCTTCTAATGACAATTCAGCCGTAAAAAGGCAGTCTTGGATTTTATCGCGTGGTATTACGCCTTGTGCAGAAAGTATTCCAACTGCGATAGGTAAATCTAAGCCGGAACTATCTTTTTTTAAATCAGCCGGCGCTAAATTTATTGTAATTTTTTCCATACGCATCAGCAAATTTGAATTTTTAATTGCAGTACGGACACGCTCTTTAGATTCACGAACAGAAGTATTTGGCAAGCCGACAATCTCAAACGTTGGCAAACCGTTACTACTGTCAACCTCAACGGAAATAATTTGTCCCTCAACACCAAGAGTCGTTGAACCAAAAACTTTTGCAAACAATACACGTATCCTCCTTGCAAATATTTAAATTTTGGAATAAAAAATTTTTTTAGCCACACTTTTGACACAATTTTATGTCATAATAACAATCAAAGAAATAAGTTTTAAATTTTTTGTACTGATCTTGGAGGTAATCTGAATGATTAAGAAAATTTTTATCATGGCTTTAGCAATTATGAGTTTGTCATTACCAACATTTGCTGCAGGTGATAATCACAATGAACAACAAAATCAATATTATTGCTGCGGCGGTTATCGTCATGGCAATGGTAATTATGACTGCTGCTACAATTACGATAACAACAATTAATTAACACCGCAAATATCCTGCAAATATGGCTATCAAAAATTTATGCCTTAAAATGCTGTACCCAAAAATGCTTGTAACGTGTATTTTTATCATAAAGATAGCCGACGCCAATGTATTTATACTTTTTGTTTAGGATATTTGCTCTGTGTCCTGGACTATCCATCCATTGCTGCATAACCATTTCACAACTCGTTTGACCTGCAGCGATGTTTTCACCGGCGGATTTGTAGTCAATACCATAAAAAGCCGTATTGAATGGCAAGCCGTTCGGTCGAGTATGTGAAAAGACTTTTGTAATTTCCCTTGCACGAATTGCTGCCGGTCTTAAAAGTTCTCGCGATAATTTCAGCGGATTGAGACCGGCTTTTTTTCGTTCAATATTAACTAGTTCTACTATTCTTTCAATGGCCTCGTCGCGTGTAATTTCTGTTTTTGTTGATGATGTTATAGTTTCCGGCGCTTTGGAATATGTAATCGCCGGAGTCGAAATTAACATCAACGCCACTATTGCAACGGAGAAAAATTTTCTAAATAAATTTATCATATCAATCAACCAATAAATAATTGAACCCAATAATGTTCGTACATTGCGTCTTCATCGTAAGTGTAACCAACGCCAAGATAACGGTATGCGCCATTCAAAATGTTGGCTCTATGACCGGCAGAGTTCATCCACTGTTCAACAACTTTTTCCGGTGTTGCTGAACCGGCAGCTATATTTTCAGCGCAAGTTCTATAATTAATACCTGACAATATGCTGAAACAACTTCTGCCATCAGGACGTGTATGAGAAAATACTTCAACAATTTCTTCGGCTCTAATGTTTGCCAACTCAGTCAAATCATCTGACAATTTAAGCGGTCTGACACCTGCTTTTTCGCGCTCAATGTTGACAAGTTCAAGCACCTCTTGAGCAAATTCCGAAGCCTCAGCGGAATCTTCGTCAATTTCCTCAACTTCCTCAATTTGACTTACACATGGACATGGATACGAACAAACATTATGAGCTGACACGTTTGAAGCTGTTGTTATCATTATAAATGCAACAGCTAACGGCACTTTTTTAATTAAATTTAACATTTTATCACTGACCTTTCTTGATGAGATTTTCCTGTTTTACAATCAATTCGCGTGCATTTACAATTTGTTTTTCAACTTGACGATAGGAAGTTCCGCCAAGTGAATTACGATTGGCAACGCAAGTTTCAGGTTTAATCGCCTCTTTGACATCTTCGTCGAATAAATCCGAATACTTTTTGAAGTCGTCAATTTTCATATCTTTTATGTAAATATTGCGTGCAATGCAGTCATGAACAATTTTACCGCTAATCGCATGAGCTTCACGGAACGGCAGATTTTTTTTGACAAGATAATCCGCTAAATCGGTGGCATTGCTGAAATCTTCCTCGACGGCTTTCATCATATTATCTTCTTTGACTTTGAGACCTTCAATAATTTGAGCATAAACGGCAAGGCTGAATTTAATTGTATCAATCGTGTCAAAAACGCCTTCCTTGTCTTCCTGCAAATCTTTATTGTAAGCAAGCGGCAATGCTTTAACCGTAGTCAACAGCGCCATTAAATGACCAATCACCCTGCCGGTTTTTCCTCTGACAAGTTCCGGCACATCAGGATTTTTCTTTTGAGGCATCATTGATGAGCCAGTGCAATGAGCGTCGTCCAATTCAATAAACGAAAATTCACGACTGCACCAAAAAATCAATTCTTCGCTGAATCTTGACAAATGAACCATTAAAATTGAAGCAGCACTCATAAATTCCAAAATATAATCTCTGTCACTTACAGCATCAAGGCTGTTACTGTAAATTTTTTTGAAGTTAAGAGTTTTTGCAACTTGCTGCCTGTCAATCGGAAAAGTTGTTCCGGCAAGTGCTCCGGCACCAAGCGGCATAATATCAGCACGTTGATAAACACCGGAGAAACGCTCAAAATCTCTTTCCAGCATTGAAAAATACGCAAGCAAATGATGTGCAAACAAAATCGGCTGTGCTCTCTGCAAATGTGTATAACCAGGCATTATAACTGAACGATACTTTTCTGCCGCTTTAACAAGAGTTTTTTCAACTGCGACAATTAATTTTTGAACTTCAACAACTTGACGGCGAATATAAAGATGAGTATCAAGTGCAACCTGGTCATTGCGTGAACGTGCCGTATGAAGTCTGCCGCCAGCCTCACCAATATCGTCAGTTAGTGCCTTTTCAATATTCATATGAATATCTTCAAGAGCGATATCAAAATTAAATTCGCCGTTTTCAATCTGCGCCAAAATCTTTTTGAGACCCTCAACAATTTTTGAACAATCATCATCGCTGATAATTTTTTGAGTCGCCAACATTCTAGCATGAGCGATTGAGCCTTCAATGTCTTCATGATACATTCGTTTGTCAAAATCAATTGACGCCTGAAAAGCATTAATCATTTCATCAGTGGTCTTTTCAAATCTGCCACTCCAAAGTTTTTTATTTTCACTCATAAAATCTACCACCTATTAACGATATTTTACAGATATGATAACTCAATTTTTTTGAAATGGCAATATTTTTTCTTTGCCGCAAAATATCAAAATTAAAACGCTCGTACAAATTCAAAGTACAAGCGCTGAGTTTTTATTTGTAATTATTTTACGACGATATTCACAAGTTTTTTAGGAACGGCAATAACTTTAACGATTGTTTTGTCTTCTGTCAATTCCTTTGTACGCGGCAAGTCAAGTACAGTTTTTTCCATTGCGGATTTATCTAAATCAGCCGCAACTTTTATTCGGTCTCTAACTTTTCCGTTAATTTGAAGGACAATTTCGATCTCATCTTCGACAATAGCTGATTCGTCAAATTTAACCCAATTTTGTTTATGCACGCTGCCTTCAAAGAAATGCGACCAAAGTTCTTCGGCGATATGAGGAACAAACGGCGCCAGCATTTTTAATAAGGCGTCAGCACTTTCACGAGCAAGATTAGGATTAATTGGCTTATTCTGGAAGACGTGCATTGCATTGACAAGTTCCATTAATGTACTAATCGCCGTGTTGAATGCAAATCTGTCTCTGAGGTCTTCGGTGACTTTTTTAATGGTCTTGTGCAGGATTCTATGCAGTATTTTTTCTTCGTCGTTAAGGGTATTGATATCATAATTGATGGAACCATTTTTGATCGCTTCGCCAAAAATGTCAAGGATACGCCAAACACGATTCAAAAATCTGAATGAACCTTGAACGCCTTCATCACTCCAGTCAAGGTCTCTATCAACCGGCGAAGCAAAAAGGATAAACAATCTTGCTGTATCCGCACCGTATTTGTCAATAATTTCTTCCGGCGAAACGACGTTGCCGAGTGACTTGCTCATTTTTTTGCCGTCTTTGATGACCATTCCTTGAGTTAAAAGATTTGTAAATGGCTCATCATAATCAAGCATTTTGGCATCGCGTAAAACTTTTGTAAAGAATCGAGAGTAAAGCAAATGCAAAATTGCGTGTTCAATTCCGCCAATATATTGGTCAACAGGATTCCAATAATTAACTTTGTCTCTGTCAAATGGCAGCTTATCATTGTGCGGATCGGCATAGCGCAAATAATACCACGAGGAGCAAATAAACGTGTCCATTGTATCCGTCTCACGATGAGCATGACTGCCGCATTTTGGACATTTACACTCATTAAAAGATTTGCTTGTCGAAAGCGGACTTAATGTGCCTTGTTTAAATTCGACATCTTCCGGCAGTAAAACCGGTAAATCTTCTTCAGGCACAAGCTGTTCACCGCATTTATCACAATAAATAATTGGAATAGGAGCACCCCAATAACGTTGACGTGAAATTAACCAATCACGCAGACGATAATTTACTTTGCGCCTACCAAAACCTTGAGACTCTGCTTCGTCAATGATAGCTTTTATTGCCTTGTGCATTTCCATGCCGGTGAATTTGCCGGAATTGACTAACTCGCCGTCTTTTTCGACGTAAGCTGCCTTCATGTCTTCAAGTTTAAGTTGTTGACCTTTTGGTTGAAGTGTCAAGATAATTTCAATGCCGTATTTTGTTGCAAACATCCAGTCACGTTGATCGCCGCTCGGAACACCCATAATTGCACCGGTGCCGTAATCAGCTAAAACGTAATTTGTGACCCAAATTTGTGCCTTGTGACCGTTAAATGGATTAATGCAGTAATAACCGGTAAAAATGCCTTCCTTTTCAGATTCGCTGGAAGTACGCTCAATTTCAGACTGACCGTGAACCCTTTCACAAAAAGCCTTAATTTCCGCCGCTTTAGGACTAACTTTGCAAATTTTTTCAACAAGTGGATGTTCAGGTGCAAGCGCCATAAAAGTTATTCCGAAAGCCGTATCCGGTCGAGTAGTATAAACTGCAAGTTTCTCGTTAAGTTCAGGCACGTCAAGTTCAAATTCTAAGCCTTCACTGCGTCCAATCCAATTTTCCTGCATTATTCTGACGCGATTCGGCCAGCCTTCAAGTTTATTCAAGTCTGCAAGTAATTCATCAGCATAATCAGTAATTTTGAAAAACCATTGCGCTAAATTCTTTTTATGAACTTCAGAATCACAGCGCCAGCACTTACCCTCAATAACCTGCTCATTAGCCAAAACTGTGCCGCATTTATCACACCAATTAACGCTAGCTTCTTTTTTGTAAGCAAGACCACGCTTGTAGAACAGCTCAAAAAGCCACTGCGTCCAGCGATAATAATCTGCTCTGCAAGTCTCAACTTCACGGTTCCAATCATAAGCAAGACCCATTGCCTTTTGCTGCCGAATCATATTTTTTATGTTGCTGAAAGTCCAATCAGAAGGCTTGACACCGTGTTCAATCGCTGCATTTTCAGCCGGCATGCCGAATGCATCAAATCCCATTGGATGCAGCACATTGTAACCTGCCATCATTCGATAACGTGCAACGACATCACCGATTGAATAATTGCGAACGTGACCCATATGCAAATTACCAGACGGATAAGGAAACATTTCCAGCACATAATATTTTTGACGACTTTCATCAATTTCAGTTTTGTAAGCGTCATCAGATTCCCATTTTTCCTGCCACTTTTTTTCTATTTCCTGCGGCGAATATTTATCCATTTAATTGTCCTCCAATCTTTTATTTACCGCAATATTTTAACGCACATGAGAGATAACGTCAAGAAATTTACATCTTGCATTATTTTATATAAGTTGCTAAAATTAAATTTAATAAAAATATATTAGGAGGATTCATTTTATGAAAATTACGATAGGAAGCGATCATGGAGCGGTTACGTTGAAAGATGAAGTCAAAATGGTTCTTAGAGAATTTGACGACATGGAAATAAAAGATGTCGGCACTTACAGCACCGACGCGGTTGATTATCCTGATATTGCAAAAAAAGTCTGTGCTGATGTAGTCAGTGGAAACGCGGACAGGGGCATTTTACTTTGTGGAACAGGTATTGGAATGACAATGGCGGCAAACAAAATTAAAGGCATTCGCTGTGCTCTTTGCCATGATGTTTACTCTGCAAGAATGTCGCGTGAACATAATAACGCTAACGTTTTAGCTCTTGGCGGTCGTGTAATTGGATTTGGTCCTGCCGGTGAGATTGTAAGAGCCTTCATCAATGGTGAATTTGCAGGCGGTCGACATGAAAGGCGAGTCAAAAAAATAATGGCATTGGAAAGCGAAAAGTAAAATTCTCAATGCCACAATAAAATATTATAAACTTTTCATCAAGTATTCATAAATTTGCTTGCCTATTGTCTCTTTAGGTTTGTCGTCACTTTTAATATTTTTATCTTCTCTGCGCGTTGGAGGAGATTTTTTTTCTTTACTTGAATGATTTTTCTTTAGTTTCTTCATATCGTTCACCTCTTGAGATTCGCTGCATTAAACAGATAAGAAATTAGCGCAGCATTTGAACCAAAAACCGGCGTTAAATTTTCACGCAATAAAACATCAATCAAATATGACGGATATTTTTGATAAACTTCCTCAAAATATTCCAAATGCTCACGAATGAAAAAATCTAAAACTTTGTAGCGATATTCTAAATTTTCTTCAGCGTTAAAGAATGAAATTTTACTCATAAATTGGTCAAAAACTTTTGTGCCTTCAAGAATTACATTCAAATAAATTTTAATCAGTTGTTCAGTTGTAACGTTACGATGTTGAAGCGATCCTTGACGGTAACGATAAATATAAAATACATTCGGTATTCTGAAATATTTTTCAGCCAGGCACAGCGCCTTGAAACAAAAAGGCATATCTTCGGAATAAGTCATAATCGGAAATTCAATCTTATTGTCAATTAAAAAATCTCGTCTAAAAATTTTATTCCAGCAAGACCAAATAAAACCTTTATTGCAGAAAACTTTAACACGTTGAGCAAGATTGTTTGAAGCCGCCTTAACCGTTTTGACATGATGTCCGCCGACTTGCCAAGTATCCAGCTTGACGGGCGTATTTATACCAAATTCTTCGCTGCCATCATTTGTGGTGATAAATTGACTTGCGTGTAAAATATCTGCCTGCGTTTCTTCAGCAATATTATGAAGTTCCTCAAGTGCTGTAGGCGTCAACATGTCGTCACTGTCGAGAAATACAATATATTTGCCTTTTGCAGTTTTAATACCTTTGTTGCGTGGAATACCTGGTGCGCCGCCATTCTTTTTGAGTTTAATAAGCTGTAGACGACTTTCAAATTGTGCCTTAAAATTTTCAACAATTTTAACGGAATTATCAGTGCTGCAATCGTCAACGATTATTAATTCATAATCTTTAAATGTCTGTGTCAAAACACTTTCAAGACATTGCTGAATATATTTTTCCACGTTATACATCGGAATTATCAAAGAAATTGCCGGCGATAAATTGTTACTCATAAAATTAATCCTCATTCAATATGCTGTATTGTTCAGGCGTCCAAGATTCATATAATGTCAAATCTTCAGGATTATCAACTTCCAAAAAAATTTCATCATATGCGATAGTTTTTATTTCTAAATTCTGAGTTAATAAATGTGAGAGCAAACTCGTCATGTCAATTTTTTCAACAGATTTTGGTAAATTGTCAGATTGCAGCACTTGAGAAATTTTTGACCAGCTAAGTGGAGTAAATTTTAATAAACCCATATATTGACCTTCAATATCACTGAGTGATTTTGCCTTGTGTCCAATTTCAATGAGATTTGAATTTTTATCCTTCTTGAAGGTCTCAATATCGTCTAAAGGATTATCAAAGCGCTCTTTCCACAGTTCCAAAAATTTCGTGTAATAAGTAATTGCAATGTCAGCTTTCGACTCAATCAATGATTTAACTGCCTTTGACGTGTAGATAATATCGGCATAACTTACAATACAATCATCGGTTTTAAGCCATTCATCAGCTTTCAAAAGAGTTGCAACCATGTTGGTCTTATCCCAAATATCGTTATGAAAATATTTTAAATTAGGTTGACGTTTTCTAATTTCTTCACTGCGATAACCAGTAATAATTGCTATATCACTGATTCCGGCTTTTTTTAAAGAATTTAACTGCCACTCCAGCAAAGTTTTATTCCACAATTCAGTCAAACACTTTGGCAGAATGTCCGTCTTGTCTTTCATTCGACTGCCTCGACCGGCAGCAAGTATAATTGCTTTCAAAGTTTCACCTCATTTGAAAAAGTTTTTAATCAATTCAACATCTTTGTTATCAAAATTACTTTCACGTTCAGGATGCCAACTGACAGCGGCAATTTGCAAAGTTTTATGTTTAAATGCTTCGATTGAATTATCATCAGCATAACCGAGTATTTGCAGATTATCCGGTGTATTAAAAAGTCCGAGAATATGATAACTATTGACGCTTTCACGGTTGATTATTCCATGAATTGCATGGCGCCTTCTGACGTGATTTTCAATTTTGGAAAGTTCAGCACCGAAATAATCGGCCAGAAATTGAAAGCCACGACAAATTCCAAAGACAGGTAAATTATTTTTAATTGCCCATGCAGTTAAAATTTTTTCAGTTTCATCGCGTTCAGGTGCATCACCACCATATTTTACAAGAGAATTGCCACCACTTAAAAAAATTCCTGCCGGTTGAATCTCATTTAAAATGTCCTCAACAAATTCAGATACATTCGGAATCGGAATTGGAATATAGCCGCAATGTCGTAAAAATTTTGGAATCATCTGATCCGCACAGTCTCTACGCTCATTATAAGACGTTATGACCTCGACTCTCTGAGTATAAATTATCGCCTTCATCTCAAAATGTTCACCTGCTTTAAAGCAGCGTCAATCTCAATAAATTCAGCCGCCGAAATTCGATTGAATAATTTTTGTCCTGCGCCTATTACCGCCGGAATATTCAATTCTCCTGCACGAATTGCCATATGTGAATTTGCGCCGCCGTATTCCGTTATAAAGCCTGCAATATTATGCGAAAATATCCAATCGAATCCTGGATCTGCCGCTGGAATCAACAATATTTTGCCGCTTAAATCTTCTTCACTGCGACTTGTCACTAATGCCACATTGGATTTAACTTTTAACTGTGTTATAAAAGTTGGCTGCGAATCAGGTACAAAAAAGTTTTCAATATCTCTGGATTTCGTGATGAGTGGCGGTAATACTATATGCCTACTTTCCTCGTATCTGAGTTTGCCATTTACGATCGAATGCGTTAAAATCTTATATTCATCAGCAGTTGTGCCGTAAATTTCTTTAATAATTTGAATATTTGCAAATGCGCTGTCCTCACGAGATATATTGTATTTATTACACCATGTGCCGAAAAGTTTTAAAGTTTCACTGAGATTTTTTGTAAAGATAAATTTACTCATCTCACGACCTTCAATAGCAGCCTTGATAAATGTAAACAATCCTAAAACATCATCAGTCATCTCGTGTTTTTCTAAGGCGTTGCGAATATGTCTTATCTGCGGCAGTGATAAGCGGAAATGTTCTTTTATTTCGCCTTCTTCCACTTGATTGTCATTTTGCCAGTGAAAATAAAATTCCGGTTTTTCGTCATATCTTTCAGAATTTATATCATAAGTACCTGGACGCAAATGTCCATATTTCTGCAAGAAAATTTCTTTGGATAAATGATTAAAATCCGACTTCATTTTTGAGCCAACCGTTGACACATCAGACATAAAAGCATCGTATTCTTCTCGATTTATAATATTTTCCTTAACCATAGATTGCAGGATTTGTACAGCAATAAATCCGGCGCGAGCCAATCCGGCAAAAGGTAAAGTGCCATAACGTTTACAATCTTCAATTAGCCAATACATCTTGCCAATCTCGTCAAGACTACTATTTAATATTTCATTATAACGCTTTGCCAAAATATCAATTTTTTCGCTATCACTTATCCAAAGACCAGTTTTGCTGTTGATTATTCTATTCGTGAGCTTGCGAAGGGATTTAATTATTGTGTTCATCTCATCAACAGAAAAACCATGTTCTTGCAAAATTTTAATACGCTTTGGCAAGTCGAATGTATAGCAGGAAAATATTATATCAAATTCAACTTTATCATGATCTTGCGGACGCTTGGCAAGTTCATCAAGATAATAATTCACCAATTTTTCAGAGATTGAAGATGATAAATCCGCTGGAATAAATGAATTGAAACTTACACGCACGTCAATATAAGGAATGCCGCAAAAGTCAATCATCAATGGAAAACTTCTTAATCGTTTATAACCGTAATTATCGCGTTGATAAGCCCAAGTTGTATCCGTAATTAATTCTTTATATAGTGATAACGCTAAATTTTTAGGATGGACGCCGATCATTTCTGCCGGATTCCAATCAGTCATATTGCTATAAAGTGCCTTTTCTCCATATAAAAATGGCTTAGACATATTTGCTTTTTTAATATAATTTTTGATTCGGCGAATGCACAATTTTTGCTGCTCAATATCTGCAACAGATTGATTGAGACATAACGGACGAACTTGAAATATATAAATTTTGCCATTTTTGAAGGCAAATTCAACATCTAAAAGATTTGTTTCAAATAATTTTTCAAGTTCAGCTAAAACTGTACAAATGGTGCTTAAATAGGCGTTTTCAGGAAAAATAGGGGGGGGGGTAGCTGAATTTTTAAAGTGGTAAAATAATTTGTTTTCTTTGCCTTGACCACTTGTTACAGACGAAGTTGAACCGGACATATCATAATTTATAACATAATAATTGCCGCCACTGTTAGGATCAACTGTAAAAGCAACTCCAGCACCTTCAACTTGCTCAAGGACAGGCTGAACTAAAACTTGATTTTTTATATCATAGATATCATAAGAATTAAAGACATTTTCAACTGTACGAGCAAATTCATCTTGATTAAAATTACAAATTTCTGAAATGAATTTTCCGGCTTGAGAACCTTCTGCTGTATCCTCATTTTGAGCACTACTGCGAACTATAATTTTATCGGAATCTGCAAATTTCTCACTGACAATCTGCCAAATATTTTTAGGATTGTTTTGCCAGTCTTCAAGCATAAAATAATACAGAGGCAGCACATTTGCACTGAACTCTGTCGAATGATTTAATAAAAATTCTAAGGTCTGCGCCTTAGTTTTAAAATTATACATAAAAAATCTCCGTTAATATTTAAATCTACAATTTACAAAGCCTGAACAGTCCAAGCTCTCGAACGATAAGGCACAACAATTTCTTCATAAGGCTCTATAATCTCAGCAATTTTGTCAAGGATTTTTTGGAACATATCTTCACCAGCTTGAACTCGAATATCATTGACTGAACGCCAAACACCCATATAACGTTCTTTACTCATTGTAACAGAATGTGGCGATTCGGTAAATATTATATTGCCGAAATATTTTGTCGAAAGTAATTTGCCTTCAATGTCGCCAATATTTTTTTTGCCGCCAGACGAAACGCGCTTCATATTTGGAACAGAATCATAAATGACCTGCTCAATGCGTTCATGCAATTCGTGACCTTCAATATCTCTTGGATTATAAATTGCCGTAAAATATCCTCCAGGCTTCAAAATCCTATGAAATTCAATCAATGCTTCTTCAGTGTTTGCCCAATGGAATGAAGAACCCATTAAAACCCAATCAAAATTATTTTCCGGCAAATTTGTATGTTCTGCAGTGCCCTTGCTCCAAATGAAATTACTCTTGCCTTCAAAAGTTTTTATGCCTTCTTCGCGCATTGCATCATTTGGCTCAACTGCACAACCAACCATACCCAAACCGGCAAGTTCCTCTGTGAGTTTACCGGTTCCTGCACCTACATCAGCGACGTAAAAATCACGTCTATCCATACCGATTGAGCGACCAATCATTTTTAAGACATTTCGCGAATATCCAGGTCTGTTGACATATTCTTTGGCTAATTTTGTAAAATCTCCATGTTTCATTAAAAATCCTCCCATACGACACTTAACCCTATGGGAAGATTTCAGCATTATTTTATAACACGAGCCATCCAGCCATTTGTCTCGTATGGAACGTCAATAGACTCTTTATTTAAAGATTTAAGCATATTGGCAATATCCTCAATTATCGCTGAAAAATTATCTCCGGCTTGACGGAAAAGCGTGCCATGTGAGCGCCATCCTTCGATAATATCCTCAATCGGAACGGAATGGACAACTTGCCCGTTAAACTGCTGAATATTATCAAAGCGTCCACTTGCCTTTATAACTTCTGTTTGATCTTCACGACGTGTGCCATAGCTATAATCTTTCACATAGGATTTAATAATATTTTCAATTTTCTTTTGAATTGGATCTGACAAATCGCGATGATTCCACATACAAGCAAACCAACCATTTGGCTTGAGAATCCTCTGACTTTCTTCCAATGCTTCTTGTCTGTTTGTCACGTTAAATGAGGAACCAAACGTCACCAAGTCAAACATATCTGCCGGCTGTCCGGTATGCTCGCCAACGCCTTCAAACCATTTGACATTTTTATATTCTGCTGTACGTTTAATTCCGTTTGCACGCATTGCATCATTTGGCTCAACTGCATGAACTTTAAATCCACGTTTTGCCAATTCAATGGTTAAATGTGCAGCACCAGCACCAACGTCGCAGATTATACCCCCCCCCCTATCATTGTCTAAACCAGCAATATTAAGCATTTTATCAATTGCTTTCACAGCATAATTAGGACGCTTTACATAAGCTGCCGCTAATTCCGTATAATCCCATTCAGTTTTCAAAAAAATTCCTCCTCATTCACTTTCTTTATTTTCCTTTTCAATAACAGGTCGAATAACTTTAGGCAAAACAACTTTCCCTTCTTTGACAAATTGCAAGCAAAGCATCATTACTTGATAAATACGTTGACGCAACGCATTTGCATTCCAATTTTTATTTCTTTCCACCATAGATTTTTCAATTCTAAATGGAAACTTCAGTAAATAAGCAATATCTTGTTCATTCATTGGACATTCTTCAAAATTGAAGGTTGGATAATCATAATAACGAAGTAATAAATCGAAAAAAATTTTAAGTCTCTCTTTATCAAACTCTGAGTAGGTAAAATCTATATTTCTATTTAATGGAGCATTATCAAAGCCTTTTACAAATTTTAAATCTTTTAATCCCGGAACATCTGGAATAGTTGTAACAGGAACTGCAGGATCTATCATGTTATCATGGTATGGCACATCAAGACATTCGCAAATTGCACGGCTGGTTTCTTCTGGATACATCTTTAAATCTTCAAAACGGTATGAATAATATTTATTTCGGAGTTCAGGATGCATATTTAACGCTGCAGTATAAGGAGACCAGATATGTAAATATTTTGCTTCTTTATCACGCATAAACTGTCGTCCCGTATGAATCAATGGATTTCTCATACTTCCTATGATCATATGGTATGGAAAACAATTCATAATTAATGGTTCCAAAGCTCCATCTGCATATGTATGAGGATCCCAAACAATTATAGGTGAAACTCTGGGATTTAATTCTACGTTAGTTAATTCATTATCTTTATAAAATCTGAAGATGAAATACGCCTTAAAAAGTTCAGGTAATGTAAAATTCTTTTTTTTACTTTCATTAATTTTCATCCAATTTACAAATTCTAAACAGTCTACCCATATTAATTTATTTTTACGATAATAGCTAACAATACTTTTAGTATTATATTTTGTTTGAAAATCTTTTAAAAATTTTGGATATGAAGAATTGACATTATCAAGAGGCAAATCATGATTACATCTTGCTGAAATATCTAAAGTTTCTATTCCAAAAACAACACCCGTTCCACCTAAAGGCAACCAACAACATAAACGGTTCATTTCTTCGATACGCAATCTTGTTGGTTTCATTTTGCTATAATCTATACCAAATCTTTCCTTAAAATCCCAAGGATAAGTTTTAGCCTCATCACCAATCAAAAAGACAAATTTGTTATTACGACATATTTCAGAAAAATTGACATAACAAAGCAGCAATGAAAATTCGTCCATATCTTTATACTGTATGTAAATATGATTGTCTCCGGCAAAATCTTGACTGTCTCTTACAGTGTCCGACAAAAATTTTAGATTAAATTTATTATATTCTGCTTCTAATAATAATGGTTTTTCCAAATCTCTATAAAAATATTTCGTTTCTCTTATCGAGTTTGTTTCCAATTTATCAACTATCTTATTCTTTTGGTCAAAACGATAAGCAATTTCTTCTGTTGGTCGAAACAATAAATAACGGTTTTCATGTGGAGATACAAAATTTTTATTTATTAAAAACGGATATTCCGATAAAAATTTAGCATTTATTTGATAATTAGTTTTCATTGTAGGAAGAAACGGTAGCCAATATTTTTCTTTGAATTCTTCTATATCTTTTGATTCATTTAAATATTTAAGTTTTTGTTCAAATTCTTGAATAAAATGTGCTTGTTCTTCATTCATAATTTAAAATACTCCTCAATTTTTTCGACAATTTCTTCAGGCAATTCAGTACCATTATTTTCAATAATCATATCTGGCTGTTTAGGATATTCCATATTTACACCAAATCCAACAAGTTCGTGTTTTGATGATTCATAAAGACCTTTTTGATTTCTTTTCATTAATACATTATCGTCAACTTTTAAATAAATTTCTCGATAATTTTTAATATTTTCGCGGTTCCAGGCTCTTACATCGTCAAACATTGAAATTGTACAACAAATTACATCTATTCCTTGACATGCCAGCATATTGCAAATACGAGCATTTCTCATTGCACTTTTATAACGATCTTCAGCAGTATAACCAAGATCATTTCCAAAGACTTCACGTAAAATATCGCCATCAAGAAATATCACATTCTGCTTCATTTGTCGCAATTTGTTATAAAATAACTTGCCTATCGTAGTTTTTCCGGCACCAGACAGTCCAGTTATCCAATAAACAACTCCAAAATCAAATTTATCAATTTTAAACATAAAAACACCATAATAATAAAACAATATATTTTACAAAGTTTAATATATTTTAATTTTATTGTCAAGGCAAAAAAATAACCTCGCATTTCAATGGAAATATACGAGGCTAATAACATTTATATTATTTACGAAGCAATTCTCTTGTATGTTCAGCGACTTGCTCAGGTGTAATATCAGTCAATTTTGCAACGCCGCTTTCAATAGCTGCCTTTGCAACCGCCGCTGCAACTGTCGGTGCAACTCTCTCATCAAATGGATTGGTGATAACATGATCTTCGTTAAGTTCTTCATCACTGATAAGCGAAGCGATAGCATAAGCTGCGGCAATTTTCATTTCTTCGTTGATATCTGTTGCTCTGACATCTAAAGCGCCGCGGAAAATTCCAGGAAATGCAAGCAAATTATTGACTTGATTAGGAAAATCGCTGCGACCAGTGCAAACAACCCTAGCTCCGGCAGCTTTTGCCTTATCCGGTTTAATCTCCGGTACCGGATTAGCCATAGCTAAAATAATTGGGTCTTTAGCCATCTTTTGAATCATTTCAGGTGTCAATAAATCAGCTTTCGATACGCCAATAAATACATCTGAATCGTTAATTACATCTTCAAGCTGACCGGCTTCCTTGTTGAGGTTGGTAATTTTAGCGATTTCGTCTTTATAAGGATTCATTCCCTTTGGACGACCTTCATAAATTGCACCGGTTGAATCGCAAAGCAGAACATCTTTAGCGCCCATACGTTGAAGCAGCTTAGTAATTGCCATACCAGCTGCACCTGCGCCATTGACGACAATTTTAATATCTTCAATCTTCTTGCCGACGAGTTTAAGAGCGTTAATCATTGCGGCAGAAACGACGATAGCAGTACCATGTTGGTCATCATGAAATACAGGAATATCAACGGACTCTTTAAGTGCATTTTCTATATCAAAACATTCAGGAGCCTTAATATCCTCAAGGTTAATTCCACCAAAAGTCGGCGCCATGAGTTGGATAGCTTTAACAATTTCATCGACTTTTTGAGTGTCAAGACAAATTGGAATTGAATCGACACCGGCAAAACCTTTAAATAAAATTGACTTGCCTTCCATAACCGGCAAACCTGCACCTGCGCCAATATTTCCAAGACCTAAAACGGCAGTGCCGTTAGTAACTACAGCAACTAAATTGCCACGATTAGTGTATTCATAACTTTTTTCAGCGTCTTTTTCGATCTCAAGGCAAGGCGCTGCAACGCCAGGTGTATAAGCAAGCGTTAAATCATCAGCGGTCTTTAATGAAACTTTACTGCGTGTCTCTAACTTACCGCGATATTCTTTGTGCAAATTCAATGCTCTTTCATAAACATTTGGCATCTGTGGAATCTCTCCTTGTTTATATAAAAATTTTATATCATTGCGTATATTCAATGATTATACAACATCAATCTAAAATTGCAAGGTTTATGAGCCAATTTTTCACGCAAATTTTAAAAGTATTTTGTATACAATAAATTTCAAGGCTTTTAACTCTGAAATTTATGACACATTTCCTTATTTTGATTATAAAATTCTTCGCGACTCATTTGTGTTGATAAAAATTTATCATAATAATCATCAACGCGGCAAAAAATCGGACGTTCATTGTAAATTTTACAAAGATTAGTCAACTTGTCTAAATATTTACATGAACCGTCAGGCAACGCCATATGTTTTGCAAAGAATACTTCACCAATTCGACGGCAACAGCAACCGCATCGTTCACAAGGAAACATATAAAATGACCTCTCAATCACAAAAAAATTCCGAGCAAATTTTATAAAAACTGCTCAGAAAACTTAAATATATCGTATTCGTTTCAGAATAAAAATTTTTGTTTGCGTAAATGAATATTCATTAAAATCGTTACCGCCATTATATTTGTCGTCAGCGAACTTACGCCATAACTCATCAGCGGCAGCGGAATACCGGTGACTGGCATTATTCCGGTTGTCATTCCAACATTGACAAGAACATGAAATGCAAGCATTGACGTTATGCCAACTGCAAGAAGTCTGCCAAACGTGTCCGCAGCTTCCTTTGCAATTTGCAGTCCACGCCAAAGTACCATTAAATAAAGCAATAATAAAACTACTGCGCCGACAAAACCGAGTTCCTCACCAACAACGGCAAAAATAAAATCGGTGTGATTTTCCGGCAAAAAATTTAATTGACTTTGTGTACCCTCAAAAAGACCTTTTCCGAACAGCATGCCGGAACCAATGGCAATTTTTGATTGAATTATATGATAGCCTGAGCCAAGCGGATCAACATTCGGGTCTAAAAATACCATAATTCGCATTTTTTGATAATCTTTCATAAAGTGCCATAAAATTGGCATTGAGGCAACACCGGCAATTATAATTCCAATTAACAATCTGATTCGGATTCCGCAAATAAAAATCATACCGAAAAATATTGCCATAAATACGAGTGATGTTCCTAAATCCGGCTGCTTCAATACCAAAAGAAATGGAAACCCAATGTAAGCGGCAACAGGCAATAAATCTTGTAATGTATTCATTTTGCCTATTCTGTCTTCGAGAATCGAAGCAAGACAAATTATCATAATCAACTTTGAAAATTCTGACGGTTGAAGGCTTATTGGACCTATTTGAATCCAGCGTTGAGCGCCAAGCGCCGCATGACCGAACAACATAACGGCAAGCAGCATAACGATATTAAAAATATATAATTTATTGCCGTAAGGCTGAAGACCGCGATAATCAAAATTCATAAAAAATATCGCAAGAATTATATTAATTGCGGCAAAAATTCCTTGACGTTGGACAAACCAAAATCTCTCTTCACTTGGATTGTTGACGTGAGTTGCGCTGCTTATTATGACGAGACTGTAAATTATTATAGCCAAAGCCGGAATCAGCAATTCAAAATCAATTTTACGCAGCAATCGTTTAGTATCCGGCGAAAGTATTGCCAATTTACTACTTCCTCTCAATGCTACTTTTACAATGAATGATAACTTATTTTTTTAAAATTCGTGATTAGTTTATCAAAGAATTATAGTCATGTCAAATATAATGACCGCAGAATTTTTTGTTTTCAAATCAAAATGGACGCAAAAAAAAACATAATTCATAAAATAAATAAATTATGTCTTAGAAATTTTTATTTGTTTTCCTTCGATTCCGTATCTTCTAAAGGTCTGCTTATCACGTCGTCAATTAATCCGTAAGCCTTTGCTTCTTCGGCCGTCATAAAATTATCTCTTTCCGTATCAGCTACAATTTTTTTACGTGTCTGACCGGTGTGACGACAAAGTATATCATTACCAACTTCACGAAGTCTTAAAATTTCTCTGGCTTGAATCTGAATATCCGTTGATTGTCCGCTTGCACCGCCTAATGGTTGATGAATCATTATTCTTGCAAGTGGAAGTGCAAACCTTTTTCCCTTAGCGCCGGCAGTCAACAAAAGTGAACCCATAGAGGCAGCTTGTCCAATGCAGATTGTCGAAACGTCCGGTTTAATATATTGCATTGTATCATAAATTGCAAGACCTGCCGTCACAACGCCACCTGGACTATTTATGTAAAGGTGTATATCTTTGTCAGGGTCTTCTGACTCAAGGAAAAGTAATTGTGCCACTATGGAATTTGCCACGTCGTCGTTGATTGGACCGCCAAGAATTACAATTCTGTCTTTCAACAGGCGAGAGTAAATATCATAAGCTCTCTCACCATATCCGGTTTTCTCAACAACCATCGGCACATAATACGCCATGTTTATCACCTCGTTGCTCATACTTTCAAAAACAATTATAAATTATTCTGCTGCTTCTGTGCTTTTTTCAGTTTTATTGGCGGCTTTTGTATCTTTTACGTCGTCAACGGTTTTTTTGTCTTCAGTTTTAGCAACAGTTTCCTTCTTTTCTACCGTTTCCTTGAGTTCTTCCTCACTCTTAGCAATGTTGTCGATAATAAATTTAGCTGCCTTTCTTCTGCGAACATTAGCCGCGATTGTGCTAAATTGTCGATTCTCCTTGAGGATTTTAACAATTTGTTTAGGTGTAACTCTATAAGTAGCAGCCATCATAGCAACTTCATATTCGATTTCTTTTTGCTCAACTTCAATATTTTCCGCTTTTGCAACAGCTTCCAACATTAAATCAGCAAGAACTTCTTCTTTGGCACCTTCTCTATAACTTTCGCGGAGTTTTTCCATGTCACTGCCGCTATATTGCAAATAACTTTCAAGTGTCATACTGCGTGTTTGCAGTTGAAGGTCAAGTTCTTTTACAAGTTGATTAATGCGAGTTTCAATCATAATCGGTGGCAAGTCAACTTTCATATTCTTCGTTGCCGTTTCGATTGCTTTTCTGCCTCTAAGTTCTACTGCTCTGCGTTCAGCGGCAGTTTCCATATTTTTCTTGATGTCAGCTTTAAATTCATCAACGGTCTCAAATTTGCTGACCTTCTTGACAAATTCTTCGTTGAGTTCAGGCAACTCACGGTGTTTGATTGAAAGCACTTTACATTTAAAAGTAGCATCTTTGCCGGCATAATCTTCGCTATGATAATCTTCCGGAAAAGTTACATTTACATCGAGTTCCTCATTGATTTTAGCGCCAATAAGTTGATCTTCAAAACCTGGAATAAATGAGCCGGAACCAATGGTCAGCGGATAACTTTTGCCGGTACCGCCTTCAAATGATTTATCGTCAATGAAGCCTTCAAAATCAAGCGTAATAAAATCGCCCTTTTCAACAACTGCATTTTCGTCAGTATCAATCAACGTTGCATGGTGGTCGCGCATTACGTCAACTTGTTTATCAACGTCTTTGTCAGTAACTTCGTCAACTTCCTTTTCAATTTCGAGACCTTTATAATCACCCAATGTCACTTCAGGATATGGTGTGAAAGTCACTTTGTATACAAAATCTTTGCCTTCTTCGTTCGTAATGATTTCCGGCTTGAGTTCAGTTACAGGAGTAAGATTTTCTTTTTTGAGTGCTTCAGCGGAAGTCTTTTGCATCAATATTTCAGCGGCTTCGTCCATTACATATTCTTTGCTTAATTGTTGCTCAACAATGTTTTCAGGTGCCTTGCCTTTTCTGAATCCAGGAAAATTGTAACGTGTTGCAAGATTTTTACAAGCCGTTTTCTTTGCTTTAGTGAGTTCAGGCGCATCAATCTCAATCGTTAATGCCACTTCGTAATTATCTAAGTTTTCCTTAGTGATCTTCATGTTAATAAAAAACCTCCCATCTAATATGTGCATTTTAACACGGAAAATATTTTAACACAAAGGTAGCTAAAAGACAAGCATTTAATTTAATGCCAATTTTGATATTTCAAATTAAATTAAAAACAGCATATGCTACAACATATGCTTTTAAACTAATATTAAGTTGAATTACTTACTTGATGCAGTTACAGAAAACTTAAATATTTCCTTTCTTATTCAAGACGTCTGCTTCCACCGTCATTGCTAACTAACTCATATATTGTCATAAGAAAAATTTAACTTTTGCTAGCCTTCATTGCTTAAAAATACAAAATGTGCTATCATAATGTTACTTTATCGGAATGGAGAAGATATTATGATTAAGAAATTTTTATTTATTTTGTGCTGCATTTTTACTTTTAGTATTTCCATTTGTTCTGCTGAAAAATTTTTAAGTTCTGACAGTGCGGCGATAGGTGGAATTACAACCGGCAGCAGCGGAGAATACGTCAAAAGCATTTATGGAGAGCCAAACAAAATTAGAGTCAGTGAAAATTCTCAAGGCATTGTGACTTGGTATTACGGCGACACTTTCCAAATTGATTTTACTAACGGATTGGCTTCAGCAGTTGTGTCTTCCGGCAATAATGGTTTAGCAACACCTGACGGAATCAGCGTCGGCATGAAAAAAAGCAAAGTCACTTCAAAATATGGCCGTCCTCAAGAATCAGATAAATATGGCACAAGAGCAATTTACACTTACAAAACCGATAACGGAACAAATGTAACATTTATCGTCAACGGCGATTTAATTACAGAAATTCGTATCAGTTAATTTAAGTTCATTCTTCTTCGGATTTAATGACAGTACGAATTGGATATGGAATTTCTATACCTTCTTGGCGATATCGCTTCGTAATTTCCTTGATAAATTCATGTTTAAGGAGATATTGCGCCTTAAATTGCGTTGAATGCAAAAAAGCGTTAAAGTCTATCGAAGAATCACCAAAAGTATGAAACCTTACGGTAGGTTTAAGCGGATTTTGGTCAACACCGTTATCATCAAGAACAGGTTTATAGCCGTCGATTCGCTCCATAACATTAGTTGCAACTTCAACCGTAACACGTTCGACTTGATCTAAATCGCTGTCGTAAGATACACCGATTGGAACGGTAATGACAATATCATCACGCGGCATTGAAAAATTTGTTGTGATTGATCCGGCAATCGTCTTGTTTGGAATGACGACAACTGAACCGTCAGAAGCCGGAGTAATTGTCGTGAATCTCCAGTTGATGTCGGTAACTCTGCCTTCGTCACCTGTGCTGAGTTTAATATAATCATTTACGCGCATTTGTTTTGAAAGAATGAGTTGTAATCCGCTAAAAATATTCGCCAAAGTCTCTTGCAGACCGAGAGCAACCGCCATACCGCCAACACCCATTGCAGTCAGAATTGGTGCAACTGAAATTCCGTATTCTTGCAGGACAATCAAAATTCCAGAAGCGTAAATAACTGTTTTAAAAATAGTATCAAGTAGTGTACTCTGCGAAGCGTTGCCGGTGCCTGAAAGTTTCATTGCAACAATGCCGCTTAAAGTGCGTTCTAAAACTCTTGTGAGCGTGAAAACGATAACCGTAAAGAGAAAGTACGAAAACATTCTCATTAGACTTTCTGGAAGTTGACTTGTATTAACAATCCAATAAAGTCCGGTCATTAAGCAAAAATTAATTGGTATGCCTCGCAATGCACGAAAGAAAATTGATTTGATGTCTAAATTGAATTGGTCTACTTTTAGATGACGTTCAATTTTTTGATTTAACAAACGATTTAGCGCGATGCCGATTGAAAGCGCAGCGGCTAAAATACATGCAGGCACAAACAATAATTCGGAAAGATGTGCCCAATTAACGCTTAAAAGATATGACAATTTTAAATGCCTCCTTGAAATTTATTGATTTTATACTTAGTATATGTTATATTATTGTAACATATCGTGCAAATTTAAATATTTTTTACGAGTTTTTTGTCCTCAACAGTGATAATTAAAAAAATTTCGGCGAAGATAGGAGCGAACAAATTATGGCAGAAGTATTGATTGAAGGAAAAAGACTTAGATTGAGACGCGCTAACGAGAACGACTTAGATTATATCACAGCTTTGCAATTTGCGCCCGAAAATTTAAAATTTATCGTGCCGTTTGAGAGAGAATATGAGGAAGAAGCCGCAAAGTCTGACGGTACGAAAATTATGAACGTTATCATTGAAGAACGAGACACTTACAGCGCTGCAGGTTATTTCATGATTCGCGGTCTTGGCACCGAAGCTAAGGAAATGGAATGGACTCACGTTATCATTGGTCGAAAAGGCTTAGGCTATGGTCATGAGGCAATGAAACTTTTAAAAGCCTGGACATTTGACATAAAAAAATTTCATCGTGCCTGGCTTGATTGCAAGGACTACAACGAAATTGCAATTCATCTTTACACTTCTGAAGGTATGACGCAAGAAGGTCTCATTAGAGAAACTCTTTTGACAGATGGCGTCTATGAGAATTTAATAATTTTTGGTATGTTGAATAGAGAATATCAGACTCGCAAAAATGCCGGCAAAGAATTTTTAAATAATAATAACAAACAAATTGGAGGAAAAATTTTATGAGCATTTATGATTTCACAGTCAAAACAAATCGCGGCGTTGAAAAATCTCTTGCGGATTACAAAGGCAAAGTCGTTCTCATCGTCAATACAGCCAGTAAATGCGGTTTCACGCCTCAATTTGAAGGTCTCGAAAAACTCTACAAAGCCTACAAAGATAAAGGTTTGGAAATTCTCGGATTTCCTTGCAACCAATTTGCCGCACAAGATCCCGGAAGCAACGAAGAAATTCAAAGTTTCTGTAAGCTCAATTACGGCGTAACTTTTCAAATCTTCGAGAAAGGCGACGTTCGCGGTCAAACAGCGCAGCCGCTTTTTAAGTATTTGACTGAGCAGAAAGGCTTCAAAGGCTTCAATAAGGAACACCCAATCGCTGCTAAACTCACTGAGGCTTTAAAAGCAAATTTCCCTGAGTACCTCGAAGGTGACGGCATTAAATGGAATTTCACAAAATTTTTAATTGACCGCGAAGGAAATGTTATTGAGCGTTTTGAGCCGACAACTGAACCGGAAAAAATTGCACCTGAGATTGAAAAATTATTATAATGATTGAATTACTGTTTCATTGCATTTTTTACGGCTTGTTCTTCCTCTTGTGTGAGCTTATAACTTGAAACTCCGTCAACAATCGGTTTGACATAAGTCCTTGAATCTTCTCTGCCGAATATTCCTGAAATGACAATTCCATTATTATTTGAATCCAGCATCGCAATGCAGTAACTCAAATCATTTGCCATATTGTCAAAGGCATCAAATCGGACAACTGCAATTCGAGTTATCGCCTTAGTTAAAATGCTGTCGATACGGTCAATTTCTTTTCGCAGTTCTTTTTGTTCATTGACGACCATATTAATTTCATCGACTTGACCGTTAATTAATCTCTCCAAATTGCCACCGTCGACGCCTGACATCATCTTTTTGTATCGTTTCTTCATGTACGACAAATCAAGCCATAAATTTATCATAATTGCGTACGTAATTACAAGTAAAACACCAAATCCAACGATAAAATAAACAGGATTAGCTAAAACAAAAGTGGTGGCATCCTTAAAAACCATTTAAATAATATCCTCCTCTACGGATACAAAATTTATATGCTAAAGTTTTGCGAAGTAGAAAATTTTCTTAGAGCTGCGATTTTTTCTTCCTTCGTTGAAATTGTTAATTTATCTGATGAAGTTTGTTTAGTCGACTTTTCAAAACTTTCAATGATTCGCGATAAATCTTCTTCTGTGGCAAAATCAATCTGAATACGACTGAATTTTTTGTTGCTGGTGATTTTAACCTGAGCACCAAGAAGTTCAGTCAATTTATTTTCCGCTTCTCGAATATAAATCGAAGTTTCTTTATTCTTTTGAGCAGATTTGTCCATTTTCTTGACTTTTGCTGCCACGTTATCTTTCATTATTTTATCACGTGATATATCGCTGTCAACGTCATTATTAATAATTTTTATATCCGTTTTTGGTTCAATTTTTTCGGTTGCTGATAAATCAGTATTTTTAACGGATTCATTGAGGTTAGCAGTCAAACTTGCAAGTAAGCCGGAATTTTTAAGCTCATTGATAAAAGCCTCAACTTTGCGAACGGAAAGACCTTCTGATAAAATCATTTCTGCTGCTTGAATTTGCAAAACCTCATTTTCAATCGCAAGAAGCGGACGAGCTTGACCAAGTGTCAAAAGACCTTTTTCAATGAGTGCCCTAACCGTTGGCGATAATTTTAAAAGTCGCAGTATATTTGAAATATGAGAACGACTGCGGCCAATTTTAGCGGCGACAACTTCTTGAGTGTGACCAAATTCCTTAATTAATCTGTCATAAGCCTGCGCTTCTTCGATAACGTTTAAATTTTCACGCTGAACATTTTCAATGATTGAAATTTCGCTCATCTGTGCATCGGTATATTCGCGAATTATAGCCGGCACTTTTTCAAGACCAACGATTTTAGCCGCACGAAGTCTGCGTTCGCCGGCAATGAGTTCATAGCGACCGCCGTCAAGCGCACGAACGATTATAGGTTGCAATATGCCATAAGATTTGATTGACTCCGAAAGTTCTTTTAAGGCTTCGGCATCAAATTCTCGTCTAGGCTGGTAACGATTCGGCTGGATTAAATCAACTTGAATTTCCTGTACTGAATCCTGCGGCTGTGCCTGTGAAATTTGAGATTGTACTTGCGGAAACAGCGCACTTAAACCTCGACCGAGACCGCCTTTTTTAGTTGCCACGATTGATGACCTCCTCAGCAAGGTTTAAATAAGCCTCAGAACCTTTGGACTTCCTGTCGTAAATGATAACCGGCTTGCCTTCTGAAGGTGATTCGGCAATTCTTACACTTCGCGGAATTAAATTATCATATACCAAATATCCAAAGTGTTTTTTGACATCTTCAACAACCTGCTGCGAAAGTTTTGTACGAGAATCATACATCGTCATGACAATTCCTTCAATCGCAAGCAAAGGATTAAGACTGCTTTTTACAAGTTCAATGGTATCCATTAATTGTGTGACGCCTTCCAAAGCGTAAAATTCGCACTGAATTGGTATAATAATTGAATCGGCTGCCGTCAAAGAATTAATCGTCAGTAAGCCGAGTGACGGCGGACAGTCAATCAAAATGTAATCAAAATCTTTACGCAAAGGCTCAAGAGCGTTGCGAAGTCTGCTTTCACGAGCAATTAGTGATACCAATTCTATTTCAGCACCGGCAAGCGCTATCTTTGAAGGCAGCACCGTGACGCCGTAATTTGTCATTTGCAGAGCGTATTTTGCTTCAACATTATTAATTAAAATATCGTAAATCGTTTTTGTGAGAGTTGATTTATTTATTCCGAGACCGCTTGTTGCATTGCCTTGCGGATCACAATCAACGAGTAAAATTTTCTTGCCAATTTCTGCAAGAGCCGCACTTAAATTAACCGTCGTAGTAGTTTTGCCGACGCCGCCTTTTTGATTGACGAACGCTATTATCCTAGACACTACTAAGAAACCTTCTTTCGTTATGTTAATTTCATTTAGGTAAATATTTTCTCATAAATTAACTTGCGTGTCAAATATATTAAAGTTTGTTAAGAATTTTTTATAGGTCCATAATACACTTGCAATTTATCAGCTTTTGAAGTTATAATTAATCAAAATTAATAGGAGCAGAAAATCAAAATGAGCAAAGTACATTTGTTAGATTCAAGTACCGTCAATAAAATTGCTGCCGGTGAAGTGGTTGAGCGTCCGGCTTCTTGCGTTAAGGAACTCATTGAAAATTCAATCGACGCCGGCGCTACCAGAATTGAAATTGAAATTCAAACCGGCGGAAAATCTTTTATAAGAGTTACTGACAACGGAACCGGAATGAGTCACGAAGATGCGAGTTTGTCGATTCGCCGACATGCTACCAGCAAAATTAAAAATGCAAATGATTTAACTAATATTGAGACACTCGGTTTTAGAGGTGAAGCGCTGCCGACTATTACTTCAGTTTCAAAATTTACGATGAGGACCCGAATTGAAGGCAACGAACTCGGTACACTTATTAATCTTAACGGCGGCAAGGAACAGACAGTACAAGAAATTGGCTGTCCACTTGGAACCACGATTCAAGTTGAAGATTTATTTTTTAATACTCCGGCACGCAAAAAATTTCTCAAGACAAATAACACTGAAGGTACTAAAATTCATGACTTTATTGTAAAGCTAGCGTTATCGCGTCCGTCAATCTCTTTTAAATTTATAAATGGAAACCGCACTGCAATTACAACGCCTGGCAACGGCAATTTATTTGACACGATCACAAGTATTTACGGTCGAGAAGTTTCAGAATCTCTCTTAAAAATAGACTTCACGGATAGAGACGACAACAACTTCAAAATTAAAGGTTACATTTCAAAACCGAATTTGTTAAAGACTTACAAAACTTGGCAAACTTTCATTGTCAACGGTCGAATTATAAGCAACAGAATAATTTCCAGAGCCGTTGACGAATCCTACAAGTCATTAATTCCAAAGAGTGGTTATCCGCTTGCAATTTTGATTTTTGATTTGCCGCCATTGAGCATTGATGTTAATGTTCATCCTCAAAAGACGGAAATTAGATTCGAGGACGAAGGAAAATTATACCGTGCAGTTTATTCGGCGATAACTCAATCCATTGATGAAAAGACTTTTGCGGAGGCAAGGACCGACGGCGACTTACAAGATGTTGCAATTAAGCCGGAAGGATTTAACGTCAATAAGAATTTTGGACTGCATGAAAGGTTTTCATATACTTCAAGCCGTCCATCTACTCGTCCTGATAATCATTACGATCCTATAGCCGACATGAGAAAACGCAACTTTGACGAAGTGCGAGATATATTAAAAAATTCTTCCGTTCAAAAAGACAGTGACTTATCACAACAAGCGGAAAAAGTCATACAAAATATTCGTCAATCTCAATCATATACTACAGCAAGCGATTTATCTGAAATGCCGATAATTTCAACCGATGAAGTGCAAGCAAAAAAAATTTGTCCAATAGGACAAGTCGATTTGTGTTACATTATTGCGAAGTCAGATGATGGCTTATATATTGTCGATCAGCACGCTGCACATGAGAGAATTTTATTTGACAGGCTTTCCGGTTACACTGACGGAATACCTGCACAACAGTTGCTCGTTCATCAAATTCTTAACTTCGACGAACAGGAAGCAAAGTTAGTTGAGGATAATTTGGAAATGTTTCACGATTTAGGCTTTACAATGGAGCCGAGTGGTCAAAATGAATACCGACTGATTGAAATTCCGGTTGACATTGACAGTGCTGATGCTGAAGGTATGCTCCGTGAAATTCTTTCGAGTTTGCCGCCGATTGATGAAGCTGTTGCCGATGATGAACAGCGCAGGACAATCGCTAAAAATATTCGTCAGTCCTGCCTTGCCACCACAGCTTGCAGAGCGGCAATTAAAGCCGGACAAGAATTAAATTTTCGTCAAATGCAGATAATTTTAGAGCAGCTTTCAAATACGGCACATCCGTTTACTTGTCCTCACGGCAGACCGACAATTTTAAGATTTACAAATAACGATTTAGCTAAAATGTTTAAACGAACCGGATTTTAACTTTTAATCAACTCAAATTGTCCGTCAGCAGTAAGATTCAAAAAATTTTCTTCGATCAGTTCACTAATGATTTTTTCCGGTGAAAAACCACCTCGTTTGAGTTCATCTTTGAGCCGGTGATTATAAATCATTATAACTTTGCCTTTGATACTGCCAAAAATTGGGTCTTGCACTCTGATTATGTCGTTGTCATTTATAAAGTGTTTGCGGCGGCTTTCGATAAATTCTTTAATAAAAATTTTAGCACGTTCGGCATTATTTGTATCGACTTCTGAAACTAAATTATCAAGTATACCGTTTATATGAGTTTTTGTGTAAAGCTCGTTAAAAATTTCCGATGTGTTGATATTGCGAAAATAAGCATTAAAAATTATATCTGCAGTATAAGCAGCAGCTAAAAAGTTGATGTGATCCGGGATTGCGTCAACTCTTTTTTTGCGAAAATCTTGACGAAAGAATTTGTAAAGCGATTTAATTTCATTAATATGGTCCTTAATGATTTCAATCCATTCGCGACCGATAAGTCCAAAATGTTCCGTTACAAATTCATGAGTATTTTCAGCAAGTTCACGTGGCAAAACTTCTTTACAATGAAATTCAACTGTACGGCGCTTTTTGCCTTGATCTGAATTAATACCAGTCAATGGCTGCTCACCGGTAATTAAAGCTATTGTAGAAAATCTTTTCAGCATTTCCAAGTCACCGGAACGAGCGGTGCGACCTTTACTGACACCTTCGCCAACGATATGAGCAAATTTATCAATGTTAGCGTATTCAAATCGACTTGTGATATTTTGCAATTCATCAACGGCAAAAGGCAAATTATTTGAATTGACGATACGCCGTTCTAAACTCACGAAAGTCGAATTAAAAGTCGGCACATACTTCGGATCACCGTGAATTGACATTGGAAATTTTATAACACCAGCCGTTTTGCCGCCGCCACTTTTTCCAAAAATACAAAGAGTCATATTTCGCATGTTGATTAGTTCAATAAATGAAGCAGCAAGTGCAGTGCTGACAGACAGACGCGCATAACGATATTTTTTAATTTTGTCGTAATGTTCCAGCCACTTTTGTCGATCACCTTTAGTCTTGTAAATCAAATGAAATTCATCATTTTCGCCTGTATCCACAATATAATCTTTACCTCGCGGAGGATAAATAAATTCAAGATTTTTACTTTCACTTGAAACTGACTTACGCCAGCCAATTTGATTGACAATTCTCGTAACAGGTATGATATTTATATTGTAGCGGAGCAATTCACTAATGTAAGTTACGGTGTCACGTACAATTACTGAATCAACGCCTAAACCAAATCTGCTAAGAGTTACAAGGCGGTGTTCTTCGGAAAAATCATATCGGTCAGCAGTTATAAAGTCCCAGCCTTCCTTGTT
>CAJOHI010000010.1:0-47500 GCA_905234365.1 uncultured Selenomonadaceae bacterium
ATCCGATGAGTCATGCTCCTTCTGAAGTCGATGATAAGCAGCTTAGAGAACTGCACATAAAATCTACTGTTAAAAAAGATACTAATAAATAATTTTTATTAAGTATTAAGTGTTGTTTAATTTTTTTCGATATGATTTAGAGGAATAGGAATGATTATATTTTTAAAAAAGGAGTGAGAAATATGGCGACTTATAACAACATTACTGACGATCAAGTATTAGATTATTCTGCTGATACCGATACTGTCGTAGTATCTAATACTGGTCAAGACGTCACTATTAGAACCGGCACTTACGATGATACCATTACCAATAGCGGCTCTAAAGCGTCAATCAAATCTGCTTCCGGTAATGACAGTATAATAAACAGCGGTGTTAAAAGCACCATTGACGGCGGTTCCGGCAATGATTATGTTAATAACAGCGCCGCAGAAGTTTACATTGATACTGGTGACGGTGACGATACCATTAACATTGCTTCCGGTACTTCCAGTTTAACTATTGATTCCGGTACAGGCAACGATTCAATTATTAATGCTGGCAGCCGCTCTGAAATTAATGCCGGTGCCGGTGAGGACACCATTATTGTCAAAAATACAGATAACACTGTTACAGGTGGTACCAGTAATGATGTCTTCGTTTATGCCGAATCCAATTCCGAATTGATTATAACTGACTACAATGATAATGACGCCATTAATGAAGATGATGTTTTTCAAATGGACGTAGGAAGTGTTTATATTTCCAGTTTTAATACCGTTGGCGATGATGTCATTATTACTACCAGCGGCTCTAAGACAATTACTTTAGCAGGTGCAGCAGATAAAGCTCGGTTGCATTTCAGAAACGGTATCAATGATACTGTTATCAGCAGTCTTAACAGCAAGGAAATTACTACAGGCGATGGCAATGACAGCTTAATTATCAGCGGCAGCGGCAATACTCTTAAAGTTGGTGCCGGTAACAACACTGTCATTAGTAGCGCAAGTGATAATTCAATAATTGGCGGCAGTGGTGACGATTATGTTTCTGTTGCAGCTGCTAATAATGATGTAAATCTTGGCAGCGGCAATAATACTTTAATCAGTTCTGGCGCCAGTTTGTCTGCAACATTAGGTGGTGGAAACGATTCTGTAAGCATTACCGGCGCTGAAACTGAAATTGATGTCGGCGACGGCGTTAATACGATTGTTTCAAGCGGCAGAGATTCTTTCATTAAGACCGGCAGCGGTAATGATTTTGTAACGGTTTCAGGTACCGGCACTGATGTTTCGACTGGCGACGGCAAGGATATTATTTCTGTTAGCGCTGCAACTGTTTCCGTTAATGCCGGAATTGGCGACGATGAAATTGTTGTCAGCAGTTATGAAGTAACTATCAGCGGCGGTAGCGGTAGTGATAAGGTGACGCTTAATAGTTACGATGTCTATCAATATACTTCCGGCGAAGATGTTATCGTCAATTACGATGCGACTGATACAATTCAGGTACTTGGTGATAAGAACCTTGACGATATTATCAAAAAGGAAAATATTGAGGTCAGCGGTGACGATGTTAAAATCAGTGTTGACGGTTCCGGTAATGTCATCACTATCAAAGAAGGCAAAGACAAGCGCATCAATATTAAAGATAAAAATGGCAACATTTCCGGTTTTGAACTCGTTGGCACCGATAACACCGTCGTAACAACTACATACATTGCGGGACAAGGTGGAACATATACAGGTAACTCTGGAAGTGATTACTTTGTTGTTCAGGCAAGTGCCGATAAGAATACAATTAAACCGGGCGGCGGCAATGACAAGGTTATTTTTGAACATGACAGCGTTACTGCTTATAGTGGAAACTATGTCATAGTTGACAGCGGCGATGACGTTATTGAAGGCATTGGAGAACTTGATATTGTTGTATTTAGTGATACAAGTGTACCTGAAGCTACTCTCGGCGCTTCTATCAATAGCAGTGATTTAGTATTTAATTACGGCGACGGCACCGTTAAAGTTGTTAAGCCTGGTAAGACAGAAGTAACTGCAAGATTGTTAAATCATGGTGACAGCGCATTTTATAGCAGCGGCAAGGCTACACTTTATGGTCATGATAATATTGCAGATACATTTGTTTTCGCCGGTGCTGATGCTTCTGTCAATGTCGAAGTTTCGGGTTACAATCAAGACAGTGACACCATTAGATTGGCAAGCAATGTTACTAGTGTCAGTGCTGCTGTTAAAAATTCCACATTGACGCTGACAAATAATAAGACTACTTTTTCAGTTGACAATGTAAGCAGTCAAAAGGTAGAAATTATCGACGCTACTGATCACTCTTACGGCAGACAAATTTACGGCGGTACTTCAATTAAGGTTGGCACTGATGATGGCGATACTGTCAATACTGCACTTAATACCACAGTTGTTACAGTTGACGCTTCCGAAAGAACAACAGATGTAATGCTTCGCGGCAATGGCAAGTCAAATGTTATTTATGGTGCTGGATATAATTCTACCGATTCAGGCACTACAGCTCACAATACAATTTGGGGTGCCGGCGGTGCTGATACTCTCTATGGCGGCAAAAAATCTGACGTATTTATGTACAGTGCCGGCAAAGATGTCATTGCCAATTATTCTGGCTTTGCCGTTTGGGATACGGTATTTGCGGCTAATGGAAAAGGTGGCAGTGTACAGGCTTCAGACACCGATGTAATTTACATTTCAGATGGTTCAATCAGCACCTATGCAGTGACAGGCAATGATGTCAACTTCACGATTGGCAGCGATAAATCAAAGGTACTTACCGTTAAGAATGGCAAAAACAGATATATTGAATTTGTAACGTTGAACGGTTCCGGCGAATTTGCTTCCGATACTACTTGGTCGAAAATTTATCGCAGTGACACCGAATTTGTTGTAACTAATAAAGATGTAGCGACTTTAACCGGTACGCCGCCGACAGTTACAGCAACTGCAAGCACTGTTAAGCTCATTGATGCAAGTCTTGAGTATACAAATACTGATGTTTCCTTGTACCTGCTTGGCAATGCTGCTGCCAACTCAATTTATGCTTCAAATGGCAAAGGCGATACACTTTATGGCGGTGACGATACTAAGGCTGATTACCTCAAAGGCGGAAGCGGTTCAGACACTTTCATTTATGGAGCAGGTAAAGGCAACGACGTTATCGTTAATTATGAGGAAGGTAAAGACGCTATTCAATTCCTTGATTCTGATATTTCGATTGCCTCAAGTTCGATAGTCACTTCAAACGGAAATGTCAGCTTTGTTATTACCAACTCAAAAGGCAAGCTGAAATACACACTTAAAGTGCAAGATGTCAAAGATAAGAGAATTACTTTTAAAAACCCAGACGGCTCAATTTTTACTTCGCAGGTCTTTGGCAATACGCAGCTTACACTTCAAGACAGCGACTTAACGGTATTAGGAACGAGTTTTGATACACTCGATACGACATTTAATACTTCAGTTAAAAATATCGACGGTTCCAAATTGACGGTAGGCAAATATCTGATTGGCAATTCTAAAAATAATTCGATAATTGGCGGTAGCGGCAATGATACTTTACGCGGTGGCAGCGGCAATAAGGATTCATTGACAGGCGGTAACGGTAATGACTTCTTCGCATTTGGTAAGAACGACGGCGATAATAACGTCATCACTGATTATACCAGCGGTCAAGATGTCATTAAAGTTATTAACGGCGCTTTATCTTCAGTCACGACAATCAAAAACTCTAACGACTTGACATTGACAATCGGCAAAACTAAGGTGCGCCTCAAGAACAAGGATAATATTAAAGGCAAAGTTACCATTGAGGATTCTGTAGGTGCTCAAACTACGCAGGTTTACGGCGTTGATTCCATTGGCGTTTATAATGGCGACGGCGCTACTATCAATACAACGGCTAACTCAACTGTAGTAACTATCAATGCTGATGAACACGTCACCTTAAGTGGTGTTGCACATGATAATACTCGTACTGAATCTGTCCATATAGTTGGTAACAAAAAGGCAAATGTAATTGTCACCGGTAAAGGTAACGAAACTGTCGCAACTGCAGCAGGTGCCGATACTGTCAGAATTACCGGTTATAGTGGTAACAATCTTTTAATAACGGATTATACTGCCGGTTCAGACAAGATTGAATTGACCAGCGGTACTACGATTTTGGCAGCTTCAACGCTTTCAGGCGGTAATAAATTTACTTCCAACGCTTGGGATACACTTGCCGCAGATGCAGTATTATTAACATTGCAGTCAGCCGAAGGATTAAGTTCACTTGCCATTGAAGGTTCAATCAAGACCAACAAGAAAGGCAACAAGGTTTATAATAAGCTGACAATTATCGACAGAACTACCGGTGCAGAATACAAGCAAGCATTTGGCGTTGACAGTATAGCGGTTGCAAATGGCGATGGCGATACGATTGATGTAACCGGCAACAGTAAAGTTAAAATTGTTAATGCCAAGAAGCGCACCAAGAAGGTAGTGATAGTTGGCAATGAACTCGCTAACGAGATAACCGGAAGCACAAAAGCGGATACAATTTATGCCGGAAGTACAACGAAAAACAACGGTACAAAGATAAATGGTGCAGGTGGCGCAGACTTGCTGATTGGATACGACACGGATTATGCAGTAAGTTTGAGTGGCGGCGGCGGTGTTGATACATTGATTGCCGGAAATGCTTCCAAAGGCGAAAATAACACCTTAACCGGTGGCGGCGGTGCAGATGTATTCTATCTCAGTGCAAAATATACCGGCTCAGATATTATCACGGACTACAAGGCAGGTACTGATAAACTTTATCTTGAGGCAGGCAGTTCTATAGTTGCAGCGGCAACTCAAAGCGGAGATACTTATTTGACATTGCAGGCATTTACAAGCAATGGAACTACAAAGACACTTGATACATCAAAAAGCAAAATAATAAGGATTCAGAATACTGCTAACAAGAAGTTGACAGTAATTGATGATAATGATACCGTGACGACTTCACAGGCTTACGGCACGGCTTCATTAGGTGTGGCTAATGCTGATGGCGCAACAATAAATGCAACTTCAGTGGTCAATAAAGACGTCGTACAGATAATGAATGCCAATAAGCGCAGCAAGGCAGTGTATCTGATCGGCAACGATTTAAACAATACGATAGTCGGCGGCACTAAAGCAGATACGATAGTAAGCGGAAAAGGTAAAAACTCCTTAAAAGGCGGCAATGGCAACGACGTATTCGTTTATGGCGGCGGTGACGACACTATAGCGGACTATAAGAACACCAAAGGCAACATTGACAGCATTACATTGGCGTCAGGATTAAGTTTTGATACTTACGTAGTCAACGGCAAAGATGTAGTATTTCAAAAGACTGTAAGTGGTGGTGCTAATAAGAACTTGTTTACTGTGCTGAACGGTAAAGACAAGAAGATAATTGTAAATAATTCCGAAAAGACCTATTACGATTATTACGAGAAAGTGTTCACTAAGTCAACGAGTGCTGGTTCCTATGACGCGGACGCAGACGTTGTATTGATTAATGCCGCGAAAAACACGACAGCCATAAGGATAACAGGCAATGCTAAGGATAATTCGATATTAGGCGGTGCTAAGGCAGATACTTTGAGCGGTGAATCCGGCAACAATACGCTGACCGGTGGCAGTGGTAAAGACGTTTTCATTTACAAAGGCTTAGGCAACGACACTATAACGGACTTCACAACCGGAACTGATTCGATTAAACTTGAAGGTGCAGTTACATTGACTAATGCTGAATGGAGCGGTGCAGACTTAATCTTTAAAGGTATAACGGCATTGGGCGGTGCTGAAAAGACATTGAGACTGTTGGATATTGGCAAAAAGAAACGTGTAAAAGTTTCAATAACTGACCAACAAAACAATACGATAAATATGATCTACGGCGAAAGCGATGTAACCATAGGCAATACCGACGGTGACAAGATAGATGCAACGACTTCATTGATGGGCGGATTAAAGTCAGTCGATGCAAGCAAACGCACGGCTAAATATCCGATTTACATTATTGGCAATACCAATACTTCAGTGCTTAAAAGCGGCAAAGGTGATGATACGTTGCAAGGTGCAGGCGGCACTTATACACCAGGTGCAGGCAATGACAAAATTATACTCGATAGCGGCACACGTACTGCTGCAGTGGTAGTTTACAGCAAAGGTAATGACGAGGTAACGAACTTCAAAAAGTCAGATACAATAGAGTTGACTACCAAGATGAAGGCAACGGCTACGCGGAGCAGTGCTAATGATTATACATTGACCATAAAACAAAGTGGTAAGAATTTGGGCACCTTGCACATTAAAGGTATAACCGGAGAGTCATTTGACACGACAGCAGAAGTTAAGCGCTTGGATAAGACGAAATCTACGGAGATAACAGGTACAGGCAGTTCAACAGTGCAAACGGTTTACTACGATTATCGCATTACAAGTTATGTAACAATAGGCGGACAAAAGGTGCAGTATTATACAGAAACCAAGACGCACCAAGCAACGCAGCCTGAAGCAATCGCTAAGACCTATGAGGAGCGTAACGACTTTGCTTCTTATGATGAATTGTTTGCCGATGATGTAGTGATGAATTCAAACGACTTGAGCACCATACTCGACAATGATGCAAGCAGTATAGCTTTGACGACGGATAAAAATTACAGCACTTCAACTGACATCAACGATTTGACTAAGTTGACGACGACATCAACATTGAAAAAACGTCAAGACGAATGATTCACAACTTAATAAATAATGGACGGAACCATATTAAATAAAGTTACAATCTAAAATAAAATAAAAGCAACTCCGAATAAGATGTAGTTCAAATTTCAGAGTTGCTTTTTTTATTTAAAAATAATTAAAGGAACTAAATAGGAGAACAGCACAAAATGCCATTCTCCATATTTAGCGAACAAAGCGGAAAGTAAAAATTCATGCTCCAAATCAAAATAAGGAACTTTCTATGCCTTAATTCAAATTTTGTAGAGTAGTGTGGCTTATGTTTTTTTGCTTTGACAAGCAGTAACTCCCAAACGAGAGTTCAACCATGCTCCTCACATTTTAATTTTAAATCCAATTAAATAATTTGTCAAGCAAACATTGATAACTATATCATTTTAAACAAGCTCCAAGAAAATCTCAATCAATATTTAACGATCTCCACATGTAATTTACACGTGCTTTTACGTCTTTATTCATCTCAATTTCTTCCGGCCATTCGCGGCTATGTCCTTCTTCCGGCCAGGTTTTTGTTGCATCAATACCAAGTTTAGCACCCCATTTTGCCATTGGCGAAGAATGATCTAATACATCAAGTGGACCATGAACAATTTCCAAATCGTGTTCGGCGTCAATATTGTTGAAGACTCTCCAAGCAACCTCACTCAAATCCTGAACATCGACATGAGAATCGACGACAATAATCATTTTAACATTCATCATTTGACCCATACCCCAAAATGCGTGCATGACTTTTCTTGCCTGCATAGGATACTGTTTTTTGATTGAAACTATAACGCAATCATGAAAGACGCCTTCAAGCGGCATATTTATATCAACAACTTCAGGCAGCATTTGTTGGAGCAGCGGCAAAAAGATTCTTTCAGTTGCTTTTGCCATATAACAATCTTCCATTGGCGGTCGGCCAACAATTGTGGCAAAATAGATTGGATTTTTGCGATGTGTCATACAAGTTACATGGAAAACCGGATAATCATCAGCAAGTGAATAATAACCAGTATGGTCGCCAAAAGGTCCTTCGCGTCTCAACTCATCAGTCAATACGTAACCTTCGAGAACAATTTCACTTGCTGCAGGAACTTCTAAATCAACAGTTATACATTTTGTCATTTCAACGCTCTTATGCCTCAAAAAACCAGCAAATACCATTTCATCAATATCGCGTGGCAAAGGTGCCGTTGCAGCATAAGTCAATACCGGATCCGTTCCAATCGCTACAGCAACTTCAATTTTATTTTCGCCTGATATCTTGGCATCTCGCCAATTTTCAGCACCATTTTTATGAATGTGCCAGTGCATACCCGTTGTCGTAGAATCATATTTTTGTAGACGATACATGCCAACATTACGCTTGCCGGTTTTAGGATTTTTTGTTACGACTAAAGGCAGCGTTATAAATGGACCGCCGTCAAGTGGCCAACATTTTAAAATTGGCAGCTTGTCAAGATTAGGATTGTGATCTATGACTTCTTGACACGGTGCATTTTTTATATATTTTGGAAAGTTAATTGCTTTTCTTGCTGTTGAAATTAAACCCGGAAGGCTCATTTTATTTTTCAATGATAGGTAAGGCAGCTTCAACATTTCTCGTATTTCATCAGCAATATCATCAAGCTTTTCAACACCTAAAGCCAAAGCCATTCGCTCATAACTGCCAAAAGCATTAGTCAATACAGGTATATCATAGCCTTTGACATTTTCAAACAGCAGCGCGACATTACGATAATCTTTAAATTTTGATACTCTATCCGTTATCTCAGTGATTTCAAGATCAGCGCTGACGGGTGTTTTAATTCTTTTTAATAAATCACGATGTTCCAGATCTTCAATAAATTCTCTTAAATCTTTGTAAGCCAAAAAATTTCCTCCAATAAAAAATTTTTACCTCTATAACGATATATTGAGAGAGATAAAAACTTTTTTCAATCTTATTTAATCAGTCAAATGCTTACGATTAAAATCACGAGCTTGTCCATACCATACACGTCTTTACGAGTTGCGAAGTTCAAACGTTAATACTCCTTCGTAGGTCAGACATCGTCGGGTGATCTGATAACCCAAGTCCGTTATTTAACGAGTGCCCACAGCCGAAGCCAACCGTTCTCTCGTTAAATTTATTTTAGCCTATTTAAAACTCAAAGTCAAGGGGTGAGGGCGCATTCCTCTCACGACTGAAGTCGCGAGTGGAATGCGCGATTAATGAAGGCTCGCCACATATTTTTTGAGTTCTTCAGCAGCACTTTTAACTTTTCCGAGATTTGCAGTTATTTCAGCAGTTGCCGTTTCTTGTTTTTCGCTGATTTCGCCTGTTGCGTCAATAGATTTTGAAATTTCACCAACAGCCAGGTTCATTTCATTTAATGTTGATTGAATTTTTTCGGTTGCTTCACGTGATTGCTCTGCAAGTTTACGAACTTCTTCAGCAACAACGGCAAAACCTCTGCCTTGTTCACCGGCACGAGCTGCTTCAATAGCTGCATTTAAGCCTAACAAATTCGTTTGTCCTGCAATATTGGTTATAAAATCAATAACTCTTATCGTATCAGAATTTTTTTCCTGTAACATTTTTGCTTGTTTGATTGATTCATGTCCTGCCTTTGCAAGAGTGATTGCACCCTTTGCAACCTGTTCAACACTTTGAGACACGGTCTGAGTCGCCGCGACTATTTCATCTATCAACTGAGTAAGTTTTTTATGAGTTTCTGCTGTATGATTTAACTCTGCCAAACTATATTCCTCCTTTGCTATGATGTGATTCCTCTTTAAGGCAATTTCGACATTTGTCGTTTATATCCTGCCGTACTAATAAAAATTTAGATTCATGATAATTATAGGAAGTGATATAGCTAAACATCATCATGAAGCCGCTATCCTCGAAGAACCGGGTAAAGTTATCCTCAAGAAGTTGAAATTTGACAATTCTCATCCTGGTTACGATAAATTGATGAATCAAGTGCGTAAACTTAACTCTGAGGTAGTTTTTGCGATGAATGCCATGTGATAAAATCCCATTCAGTCTTACGCCCTTCGTGGTATGTATATTCGTAAAACCAAAAATGACGCTGTTGATGCTCAAATTATTGCCGATGTTGTAAGATTCGGGCGTTATTGCCAAACTCAAGTACTCTAAAATTCCGTGCTGTCGAAATATATTCATTGCATTTCTAATTATTTTTGATGTAATGCTTTCATTTGCAAGTATAATTTTTGATTTCACCGGAATGGAAATACCGGATTTTTTCATTTCCACCACTTTTATCTAATCTCACAGAAAAATCTGCAAGAAAATTTTGAAAAGTGCTTGACAGGCGTTTTTTAGAATTTTATAATATTTACGCTTTGTTTAGAAATTTTATATGAGGTGAAATATATGAAAAAAATTATTTCTGCAGCTTTGATGAGTTTAATTGTCGCAACGTCAACTAGTTTTGCAGCTCCTGCTGACAAAGAAACAATAAATCAAGTTGCATTGCTACAATCGCTTACACTTGGTCATTTTGATGGAAGTATTTCAGCAAAGAATTTAAAAGAACTTGGTGATACCGGAATTGGGACTTTTGACGGCTTGGACGGCGAAATGATTTTTCTTGACGGCGTAATTTATCGTGCTAATCAAGATTGTAAAATAAATGTCGTTGACGATGCAGTTACAATTCCATTTTCAAATGTAACTTTTTTTGAGAAAGATTTTTCTGTTAGACTTAAAAATATCTCCGGAAAAATTGTGTTGGAAAGCAAATTGAATGAGCTTATCAAAAAAAATGGCGAAAATAATTTCTATATGGTCAAAATAACTGCCAATTATGATGAGATTTTAGTTCGCAGTGAAAAAGGTTCAAAAAAACCGTATCCGACACTGGTGAAGGCTCTTGAAACACAAAAGGAGATTACAAAGAAGAACATCAACGGCACGATTGTCGGCTTGTATTGTCCTGCATTTATGAGCAGTTTAAATTCAGTCGGCTGGCATTTCCATTTTATTTCTGCCGATAAAACTTTTGGCGGACACGTTTTAGAAATGAAAATTAAAAGTGGCGAGGCAGAATTTGATAAAACGGATAAATTTTCGATGATCCTGCCTGAAAATAAGGATTTCCAGAAATTAGATTTGGGAAAAGATTTGAGTGCAGACATTAAAAAGGCTGAAAATGATACTATTTCAAAATAAAAAATGATGAGGTTAGAAATTTGGCAGCAAAAGAAGTAACTTGTCAAGTGCGTTATATGACTGACAACGTTTCCAACAGTTGACAAATGACGAAATAATCATGGCGTACAAAATCACAAAAGAAGAAATTCAAATAGCAGATTAAGAGATGAAAACAGTGGTAGATTTGAAATTAGTTCTGGTCAAAACAGATATAACGACACTCCAATAACAGTTCCAGACGCGAATGAAAATATCACGCGATCAGCGACTTTACGCCATATTATGGACATTACAGGCGGCTTTTAGTGATTTTGTAACGATTAAGAGCGCATATTACGAGATATCCAGCGCACACAGATAGAATAAAAAATTGAGCGGAAAAAATAAGCGGTGAGATGTAAATCACCGTTTTTTAATGCAATCAAACTATTTCCGAATCGTCTGCATTAAATGCCTTGTTAGTATTCAATTTAAAACAAGTTTAAGAAAGTGGTGATTTTAATGGCATTATTAGGATTTGATGTAGGTAGCAGCAGTGTAAAACATGCCGTTGTCGGTGAACATGGAACAATTCTTGAGAAAGGCAAATTTGACACATCAGACACCTTAGAAAAATTTTACGAAAAAAATTGCAGAAACATATCAAAGTTACAAGAAACACCACGAAATTATCGGTGCAGGGTTCCGTATGCCTGGCGTAGTTTATAATCAAAGTGTAATTATTGGCGGCTCAAGTGCCGTGCCTTATATCCACAACTTCAATATCAAAAGTTTCATATTCTTAGCGAAGTTGCAAATATCGGCGGAATGACTAAAAATATCGCTCGTACCAAAAATCTTCCAGAAAATGAAATTAATGGCGAAATTGCTTTTAAACTCATGGAACAGGGCGATTATATCCAGAAATTTTTGTTATCGGCAGTGCAATCAGCGTGCGAGAAGATTTTATCGAAAATATTGATCGACACATTCAAATTTTAATTTAATTTAGAGCGGATCGAGAACTAAAAGACGAAGTTACGAATATTTTTGCTTCCATTGGCTTGGATATGTCAACAGCTTTAAGAATGTTTCTGATGAAACTGGTAAAAAAGAGTTGAAGTTTGTCATAATTACATCAGGCTCTATGTTAATGTCGACAATTATTATTACTTTATTTTACAGTGGTGTATGTGGCTTGGAGAATTACTTACCCTTGAAGTAGGAGATTTTAATTTTGTGCAGAATATAACTAAAATACAAAAGTAAAATTTTATTGTTCATAAACGATTTGCGGCACATGGGAAATTAAATCTAAAAATAACATTTTAAATCTTTTAAAAAAACGCTTTCCTTATTTGTCAAAAACAAATATAAAATAAAAATTGACGCAAAAAAACAGCGTCGTAACAAAGAAAATGATACAATTTATAATGAAAGGATATGATACCGATGATTTCTAGTACCGATTTTAGAACAGGTCTTACGATTGAGATTGACGGTGGTGCTTGGCAGGTTGTTGAGTTTCAACACGTCAAACCCGGTAAAGGAGCAGCTTTCGTCCGCACAAAGATTAAAAATGTTGAGACAGGTGCTGTAGTTGAGCGTACTTTCAATCCAAATGAAAAAATGCCTCCGGCGCGTCTCGACACCCGTAGAATGCAGTATCTCTATGAAAACGATGGCCTTTACACCTTCATGGACACAGAAACTTACGAACAAACCGAACTCAGTAAAGAGCAGCTTGGCGACGCTCTCAACTACTTAATGGAAAATATGGAAGTCAATTTGCAAACCTTTAAGGACAGAATTATTGGCGTAACTCTCCCAAATTCCGTTGAGTTGAAGGTTATTGAATGTGAACCGGCAGTCAAAGGTAATACCGCTACCGGCGCTTCAAAAAATGCTACACTTGAGACCGGATTTGTCGTCCGCGTACCACTGTTCATTAATGAAGGCGACGTACTTAGGATTGACACTCGCACTGGAAATTACATTGAGCGCGCTTAATTAAATCTTAATGCGTAATTGACGATTATTATATGTTACGCATTAATTTTGCCTCTTTTGAGAGGCTTTTTTTGCGTTTGAATTGTAAAGCGGTGATAAATTTTGCTATTAAAAATAAAATTATATATATTTCTTGAGCTTTTCACAACGGTGATTATAGGCGTCTGGCAATATTCTCAACGTGGTCTCGATGCAGCAATTTTAACAAGTTTAACTGTCATGATTGCTTTTTCGCCATTTTGTTTAGCACTGACTACGCCTATCGTCTTCAATCGTGCAAAAAAAATAGTGGCAGCGCTTGGCGTAAAAATGTATTCGCCGGAAGCACTCCTAACGTTAAGTAGTGTTGATAATGTTGCAATATCAATGAATAATATAATAACTGACGGTAATTTTTATGTAACTGACTTAGTACCGGAAGGCCTCTCACAAAATTCGTTGCTTGCTTATGCTGCTTCGGCTGTCAGTGAGTCGAATCACTTCCTTGCCAAAAAAATTTACGAAACGGCAGAGCATAGACAGTTAAATCTCCAAAGAGTCGCTGCCTTCCGTGAAATTTCCGGTAGCGGTGTTGAGGTTTTAATGAATAATACACCGGTTAAATTCGGTCGTCCAAAATGGATTACTTCCGAAAAAGTTGAGGTCAGTTCCGAACTTTTGACTAAAGTGGATCAACTTGCTGCAAAAGGAAAAACGCCGTTAATGCTTTTAATGGGTCGAATGGTCAGAGGCATTATTGCATTAAAAGATGAAATTGATTTAGATTCAAAAGATTTTCTCGAAAGGCTACAAAAAGTTGGATTTGAAACGACACTGCTTAGTGCTGAATCAAGAAAGACGGTCAATGCCATTGCAAAAAATATTTCAGTAAACAATGTAAAATTTGCTTTAACTTCAGAAGGCAAGGCAAGAGAAATTCAAATTATGCGTGCTCATGGAAAGTATGTTGCAATGATTGGGAAAGATTCTACGGACTTGCCGGCGCTTTTAAGTGCTGATGTTTCAATGCTCCTTAACGGCACCACATTAAAACTTGTTGACGATCAAGTACACATTGATTTTGAAATTGAAAATTTACCACAATTTATTGAGTTAAGTAAAATTTCTCAACGAGTCAAAAAAATAATCAAGCAAAACCAGCGACTTGCTTATCTTTCATGGCTTCTGCTAATTCCGCCGGCTTTAATGATGACGCTGGAAAATTCGCCAATACCGTTTAATCCGCTGTTTGCCGCAATCGGAGTTGCCATATTTGCGATCTTAATTGTTGCAAATTCGTTTTCAATGCGAATTAAGCCATTAAATTAATAAAAAAGCCACTCTATGAGATTAAAACTCATTTAGCGGCTTTTTTTGATTTAATAAATATTTTAAACGACGCAAATATTATCTCTTGTAAGCTGTAATTTGACTGTAATGTTTCTTAAAGAATTCTTCTGCAACTTGCGGGAACAGTGCATAACTTAAAACATCTTCGTCAGTTGGATTCAAGAAACCTTTGCCAATAAGTTCATCTTTGAATTGTGCAAAAGTCTCAGCCTTAGCATCTTCAACAGAGCAGTCCTCAATAATTTCAGATTCAGGAATATGGAGAACATCAGTAATGAATTTTCTATCGACAGGAACAGGTGTACGTCCAAACTTGCCGCGAACCATATCTTTAAATTCGTTTGGAACCATTTTGTAACGCTCACCGCTCATAACGTTAAACGTTGCCATTGTACCGACGATTTGACTGGACGGCGTAACGAGCGGCGGATAACCGGCATCTGCACGTACACGCGGCATTTCGTCAAGTAAATCTTGATATTTGTCTTCCATACCGGCTTCTTTGAGTTGGTTGGCAAGGTTTGAAAGCATACCGCCAGGAATTTGGAAGTCAAGAACGTTGACATTGATATCAAAATAGCCTTTAAGTCCAAATTCTTTGATGAGTTCAGCTTTAACGCCTAAGAAATGTTTAGCAATCGGAGTCATTGCCTGACGGTCTAAACCGGTATCGCGATCAGTGTCCTTAAGCATGGCGACGATTGTTTCAGTGCAAGGTTGACTTGTATCGCTGGAGAATGGCGACAGAGCACAGTCAACAATATCAACGCCGGCTTCAATTGCTTTCAAATAAGTTGCATGACCAAATCCACTTGTGCAGTGAGTATGCAATTCAACCGGAATATCAAGACCGGACTTGAGTTTTCTTACGAGATCGTCAGCAGCATAAGGTGCAAGCAAACCGGACATATCCTTAATGCAAATTGAATGGCAGCCCATTTCCTGCAGCTCTTTTGCAAGTTCAACGAACATTTCATTAGTATGCACAGGACTGATCGTGTAAACTAAACAGCCTTGTACTTCCGGTTTTTCCGGACAGGCAAGCGCAGCTTTAATTGCAACCTTTAAATTGCGAACGTCATTGAGCGCGTCAAAAATTCTAAATACGCCAATGCCATGTGCGCTGGCATGTTGAACGAATTTTTCAACGACATCATTAGAATAATGATTGTAACCTAAAAGATTTTGACCACGCAACAACATTTGAATTGGAGTATTTAATTTAGCCTTGAGTTTGTCAAGTCTCTCCCAAGGATCTTCATCGAGGAAACGAAGACAAGTATCAAAAGTTGCACCGCCCCAAGCTTCAAGTGCCTTGTAACCAATTTTATCAAGAGATTCGAGCATTGGTTCCATTTGACGGTAGCGCATACGAGTTGCACAAAGAGATTGATGACCATCACGAAGAACAGTTTCCATAATCTTCACAGGATTTTTCGCCATTAAACAACACTCTCCTTTTAAATTAATAAATTACGCTGTTTATGATATAAATTATAATTATAAATGGAGAACTTGTCAATCACTTTGCCACAAAAATATAAATTTGGATATTTAATTAAATAAAAAAAGACTGCTCTTTACAGCCTAAAAATTTATTGATATCATATTATTCGTCAACACCAACCATAACTGAAGTGGCTTTGATTATAGCGTAAGCTTCCTTGCCGACTTTAAGTCCGAGTCGCTTAACTGAGCCCATTGAAATAGTCGCCGTTACAACATCTCCACCGGCAATTTCAATTTCAACGATTGCATTTACTGCGCCTTCTTCAATCGAAATGATTTTACCTTTAAGTTGATTTCTTGCACTGAGTTTCATAAAAAAACCTCCTAGAATTTTGTATTTTATAATTATACCAAAAAAATTTTAATTTGTATGTGAAAATTATCATGGTATTTTTTTAATTTTTGTGATAATATTTTAAAAATATGTTCCGAGCAAAAATGTCTAAAGCATTTGTCATGACATTGCGCCTGAGTTTTTTTAAAAGCTCACAGGGTGAAGATGGAAACGTCAACGCCTTCCGTTTTGAAAAGGAACAGCTAATATTATTCGAAATTAATAATGCAATTTTTTTGCATTACGTATTAATTAAGGCTGTCTTTTTCGTATTCAAAAATGGAAAGGAACAGTCTTAATATATTTTTGGAGGCATTTTTATGAAAAAATCAATCGTATCTGCATTGACGATCGCTCTCGTAGTTGGTGCAGTGTCAACTACCTTTGCGGCAGCAAATCCGTTTAGTGACGTTCCTGCCGGTCATTGGGCGTATGATGCAGTAACTCAACTCGCCGCTGACGGCATTATCGAAGGTTATGGCGACGGCACTTATCTTGGTAACCGTAATATCACTCGTTACGAAATGGCGCAGATGATTGCTAAGGCTATGGCTAAAAATCCGATTGGCACAGATAGATCAAGAGACTGGAATTTGAGAAGACTTGAAGCAGAGTTTGCTGAGGAACTCAATAATCTTGGCGTTCGTGTAAGCAACCTCGAAAAGTATGCTGACAAAGTTACTTGGCACGGCTTCTTGCGTTACACTTATAACAGGACACGCATTGAACAGGCAGACGGTCACAAAGTCAATACAAATACTAAGCCTTTAAAATTCCGTTTTGAACCTGTTGCCGAAGTCAATAAACATTGGAAATTGAAGGCAAGAATTGATGCTGATGTCAATATGAGGACAGATGCAGGCAGCACCGGCAATTTCAACTTGATTCGCGGCTGGGCTGAAGGAAAATATGATAATTTAACCATAGGCGTAGGTAAAATGCCGATTCTGCTTGACAGTCAATTACTTTTTGACGATGAACTTTCCGGTGCCGGCGTTATTTTCGGCAAAAAACTTAAAGTGACGCTGCAAGCTGGTCGCTATGATTTAAACAGCGGCAACAGTGCAATCAGAAATAAAGGTGATGATGTTTCAAATATGCAAAGTGCCGGACTTGCTTATAATTTAGGTAAATTCAATATCTTTGGCACTTATCATCACCTCAATTCCGATAATTTCAAAGTCGTCAACGCTTACAAAGATCATGGAGCAACTGACGATGCCAATATTTGGAGCGCCGGTGCAAGTTACAGATTTGATAAAAACTTCGCCTTAGGTGGTCAATACGCGGATAATACTAAGGCTGACAATTATGCTCATGCTCATACGATTCAAATTGACTATAAAGGCACCAAAAGAACACAGGCAAAAACTTGGGGAATTTACGCCGCATATCGTTATCTCGGACAGAATGTCGCATTAGATCCAACTTACGGAGCAAATGGCGGCGTCGATGCTGGAAACAAAGGCTGGGAAATTGGTGCAGGCTATACTCTTTTTAACAATGTACTGCTTCAAGCAAAATATGTAAATGCAAAAACTATCGCAACTGACAGAGATGCTGAAAAAATCTTCGGTCGAGTTGAATGGTTCTTCTAATTATAAGTAAAATTAATATTGATTGGAGTGATAACAGTGAAAAAAATTTTGGCACTCATTATGACCTTAGCGATGTTCATTATGACAGGCTGCGGTGAAAAATCCGATGAAGGCGGTATGACATCTAAAGATTCATCAAAGGAACCGGTAGAACTTCATATTGCTGCGGCAGCTTCTCTTACCGACGTTATGAAAGAGTTGGCGGCTGACTACGAGAAAGAACATTCAAATGTCAAAATAACTTTTAATTTCGGTTCGAGCGGTGCTTTACAACAGGCGATTGAAAATGGCGGACAAACTGATATTTTCTTCAGCGCTGCACAAAAACAGATGGACGCACTTGAAAAATCCGATAATCTTGCAAATGACACTCGAACTGATTTGCTCATTAACAAAATCGTGTTAATTGTTCCTGCTGACAGCACAAAAAACCTAAAAGATTTCAACGATTTGACACGTGACGATATTCAACATATTGCACTTGGTGAACCAAAAGGCGTTCCAGTCGGTCAATACAGCGAGGAAATTTTAACTAAATTAAATATTTTGGACGCAGTTAAAGCTAAAGCGGTTTACGGTTCTGATGTTCGTCAAGTTTTGAGTTGGGTTGAAAGCGGCGAAGCTGATTGCGGCGTTGTTTATGCTACTGATGCGGCAGTTTCCGGAGATAAGATCAAAATCATTTGCGAAGCGCCTGAAGGTTCTCATAAGCCGGTAATTTATCCAGTTGCAATTATCAAAGACAGCAAGCACATGGACGAGGACAAAGACTTTTTAAAATTTGTAACTTCCGATAAAGGCAAGGCGGCTTTTGAAAAATACGGTTTTGAAATGTTTCCTGATATGCGTAAATTCTAATGGAACTCAGCGTTAATATAAAAAAAGCTCTGCGCGACTTCATTCTCAACGTAAATTTTACAATCAAGAATGAAGTTCTCGCATTGCTTGGCGCTTCCGGCTGCGGTAAATCAATGACACTTAAATGTATTGCCGGTATTCAAATGCCTGACGAAGGTGTTATAATTCTTAATGGTCGTACACTTTTCGACAGTGACAAAAAAATTAATCTGCGTCCTCAAGAGCGTCGTGTCGGTTATCTGTTTCAAAATTATGCGTTATTCCCAAATATGACGGTTGCCGAAAATATTTCATTTGTTGCTGTCAATCAGAACAGCGTCGAAGATAATATCAAAAAATTTCAACTCAACGGTTTGGAAAATTCATATCCGGCACAACTCAGCGGTGGTCAACAACAGCGTGTTGCATTTGCTCGAATTTTATCATCAAACGCAGAAATTCTTTTGCTTGATGAGCCATTCAGCGCACTTGACAGTTATTTAAAATGGCAATTAGAACTTGAAATGTCAAAAATATTTCAAAACTATGACAACTCCGCTGTTTTGGTATCACATGATCGTGGCGAAGCATTCAGATTATCTAATAAAGTTGCTGTAATGAGTCATGGACAAATTGAGGCAATCGACGCTAAACATGAGCTTTTTAAAAATCCAAAAACGTTGTCGGCAACTCTTTTAACCGGCTGCAAAAATGTTTCGTCAGCAAGAATTATTGACGATGAAAATATTTTCGCTGATGATTGGCAATTATCATTTCATATTGTTCATTGCCAGCCATTCATTAAATATGTTGGCTTTCGTGCAAAATTCATTGAATACAGTCAAAGTGCAGGCGAAAATACTTTTTTGTTTGAAGTAGTGCAAATTATTGAAGATACATTTTCATATTTGATAATGGTTCGCGCAAAAGGTTCAAACGGTAAATTAATTCGCTGGGAAGTTGACAAAAAAATTTGGCGGAATATACAAGCAGATGAAATTTACTTGCATTTTCCGTCTAAAAAATTAATACTTTGCAATAAGTAAAATTAAATTTCTTTAGGATTAAAAATTATGGAAATAAGTCCACTTATAATTACATTAAAAACCGCCGTCGTATCAACGGTGATAACATTTTTCATCGGCATAGGACTGGCTTATATTGTTGTAAATATGAAACGCGGTCAAGGATTAGCTGACGCCGTTATCACACTGCCTATGGTACTGCCTCCAACAGTCGTAGGCTTTTTTTTGCTGCTCATGTTTGGCAAGCGAAGTTTAATCGGTCAATTTCTGCTGCAATTTGACTTTTCGTTAGTCTTCACTTGGCAGGCAACGGTAATATCAGCGGTGATAGTCTCAATGCCATTGATGTATCGAACAACTCGCGGAGCCTTTGAACAACTCGACAAAAATATAATTTATGCTGCTCAAACATTAGGTGTTAGTGATTGGAAAATCTTTTGGCGAATTTTGATTCCAAATACTCGATATGGAATTTTAGCCGGTCTCGTCTTATCTTTTACACGAGCATTAGGCGAATTTGGCGCAACGATAATGTTTGCAGGCAACATTCCAGGCGTAACACAAACTATGTCAACCGCGATTTACGCAGCAGTTCAAGCAAATGATTACGATTTAGCTTTTCAATGGGCAATGGCACTGGTACTTTTTTCCTTGACGTTTGTTTTGATAATGAACAAATGGATTGACATGAAAAAATGATATTATAACGTTAAAATTATAAAAGCCTCGAAAACATCTTCGAGGCGTTAATTTCAATGGAGCCGACTGCAGGACTTGAACCTGTGACCTGATCATTACGAATGACCTGCTCTACCAACTGAGCTAAGTCGGCGCTCATAACTAATACAAACGTAGTATAACACAAATTTTTACATTGTCAACACTTAAATTAAAAATATTATTGTAACTTATCATTCAAAATTTCAACAGCTTTGTCAAGTTGTGCATCATCAGAAATATTAATATCTGCATTATTTAACATTCTTTGCAAAGGCTTTGAAGATTCAATTTCAACATCTGGCACAATACCAACGCCGTCGATACTGCGACCATTTGGAGTATAATATTTTGCAATCGTGAGTTTTAAGCCGTCTTCATGAAACATCGGCATAACGGTTTGCACTGAGCCTTTACCATAAGACTTTGTGCCAACAATAGTTGCAGCTTTTGTATCCTGCAATGCGCCGGCTAAAAGTTCAGAAGCACTTGCGCTGCCGCCGTCAAGAAGAACAACTATCGGATATTTTACATTTTCTAACTCGGAATCGTAAACCTCTTTAGAACCGTCGCGCTGAATTACAGAAACAATCGGACCTTTAGGCACAATCTCTTTAGCAACTTCAACACAACTGGTTATAACGCCGCCTGGATTTTGTCTCAAGTCAAGCACAAAAGCCTTCATATTTTGCGCTTCCAAGTCATTCATTGCTGATTTGAATTCTTCGCCGGTTTTTTCGCTGAATGAGGAAATTCTGATATATCCGATCTTATCGTTGAGCATTTTATCCGCGACAGTTTTAACTTTGATTGTATTTCTTGTAATGGTATAAATTTTGTCTTCTTGACCTTCACGATGAATTAATAATTCAACATTTGTACCAATTTCGCCGCGAATTTTCAGTGCCACTTCGTCAGGTTCAATTTCATTAACAGATACACCGTCAACGGCAAGAATGGAATCACCTGCCTGTAAGCCTGCCTGTTCGCCTGGTGAATCTGGCATTACTGACATGACTTGCACACCGCCGTCTTTAAAACCCATATAAACGCCGATGCCGCCAAAACTACCGGAAGTGTCAGATTTAATTTGACTGTAAAGACGTTGATTAAGATAAATCGAATGAGGATCACCAAGCGAATGAACCATTCCGCCGATAGCGCCGTCAATCATTTTAGTATAATCAACAGAATCGACATAATGACCTTCAATGAAGTGCATTGCACAAAATAATCTTGCTAAATTTGCAGCACGTCCGGCATTTAATTCTAACAAAAAGCAAATTCCTGCAATCGTTACAACTGAAGATATAAACGCCGTCAACAGTATGTAAACGAGTAATTTTTTCTTACCCATAAAATTTATATCACCTGCTAACCTTCAAAAATTATAAATAGTTATATGGACTTACAGGCTCGCCGTTTAATCTGACTTCAAAGTGACAATGCGGACCGGTTGAGTTGCCGGTTGAACCGCAAAAAGCGATAACTTGTCCTTGAGAAACTTGTTGTCCGACACTGACATTGAGCGATTGATTATGTCCGTAAAGTGTAACAATGCCGCCGCCGTGATCAATCATAACGGTGTTGCCATAGCCACCAATCCAGCCGGCATGTGAGACAACACCGGCTTTTGCAGCGTGAATTGGCAAGCCGTAATCGCCGCCAATGTCAAGACCGCTGTGAAATCTTTGACTGCCAAAAATAGGATGCGTCCTCCAACCAAATGGCGAAGTTATTGGACCTGAAATTGGCCAAATCATACCACCAGAACTCGAAGGTGCCGGATTATAAACTTCAACATCATCTGGCGATGAATTTGACGGATTTGAGCCGGTAGAAACAGGCGGTGGTGGCGGTTTATATTTGCTCTGTTGAATTAATTTTGCAACCTGCTCAGAAGCCGCCATCATTTCGTCATATTGTCTATCGTAAACGGCTTTGTCATTCTGCATTTTGTCAATCAATGCCTGCTGTTTTGCGACTTTGGCGAGTTTAATTTCCTTAGCTTCTTCGGCTTTTGCAGCAAGTTCAGATTGAGTGATTTTATCAGCTTCCAACTGTTTGCGAACGGATTTTATATATTCTTGCTGTTTAAGAACTTCTTGCACTAATTTATAATCTCGTTTAATGATTCGCTTTAAGAGGTCCATTCGAGTGAAAAAATCAGCGAAATCATTTGCGCCAAATAAAACATCAAGATAACTGATTTGACCGTTTACGTAAATATCGCGAACACGAATTAATAATGTCTCGTGTTTGTGCTCATAATCTTTCTCAACAGCCTGCAATTTTATTTCATTTTCGTCAATCCTTGCAAGCGTTTCATCAAGTGCCGCTTGTTTTTCGTTATAATCAGCAACAGCAACGTCAGCTTCTTCATCAAGATAACGTTTTGTCTCGGAAACGGATTCGATTTTTTCCCAAAGTTCATCTGACTTTTGTTTAGCCTTTTCTGCCTTTGCATCGATTGAGGCTTTTTTATTTTCGAGTTCTTCAGTCTCGTCCGCTTCAGTTATCAAAGGCGCCCAAAATATAATCAATGCTAACACTGCGGATATTAACTTTTTCAAAATTTCACCTCAGTATATTACAATATGATATTGAGAATTAAATTTTTAGGATAATCTAAGTCATTGATTAAATCTATCGACAATGGAAATTTTCCTACTCTGCTACTGTAATGGGCATCGGAGCCTAAATAAATGTAACAATTTTTAGCTTTTGCGAGTTGAAGCCAAAATTTAACTTTTTGAATGTAATCAGCTTCGTCATTTCGCAGAGAAGATTCATTAACTTCAAGAAATACATTATGCTGTTTAGCTAATGTGACAATCTCACTGAAAAATGATTTTAAATCCGTATCAAGTTCCAGACCGTAGCGTCTATTATCAATTTTATGCAGCTCTCTTTCAATATGTGCAAAAGCATTATGGAGTTTCGCTGCACTCTCAAAACCTTTGTAAAGTTGCTCTAATGTGACTTCTTTTATATCTAAATTAAAACCATGAAGGCCTATTGGACGCCAAGTGAGTTTTTTTAACTTATTCCAATGATCTAACCTTTGAGCAATGTTAAATTCTGCACCACCGAAAATGTAAATTTTATGTTCATCAAAATTGCTGTTAATTTCCTTTTCAAAATATTTAAATCTGGTTGATTCGTTTTTAATTTCTAATTTTGTACCGTCATTGTAAACGTGATCAGTTATAGCCAAATATTTAAGATTCATATTTCGAGCAGCAGTTATATTTTCTTGAACAGTAGAGTAAGCATGTTTTGAAAATATTGTATGCGTGTGCAAATCAGCTATAATGTCACTTTGACTAATCATAAACAATCGCCTCTATAAATTCTTCAACGGATTTAACAAAACGGCATTTAAATTTTTTACGATTGAGGAATCAATTTCGTCAAGTAAGGCAAAGCGCCGGCGATAAACAGCTCGTTTCCTGGTTGGAATTTCATCAATAGATTTTCTCGTCTCAAACAGAGGCAGCATATCAAAACGGCTATCCGCAGTATGGTTGCCACCTGCTTCAATCCAAAAATCACTGAATGAAGTCTTCAATTTTCTATCACTTCTGACGTGATTGTTGGCATAATAGCCTTCATTTGTGACGGCATAAATTTTTCGGACATCAAGTACTCTGGCAACAGCTTGAGTAGCGTATAAAATTAAATTTTTCGTTCGATAAGCATGACATTTTTTAGTAATTTTTTTGACCACTTCTTTTGCATTTTCCATATTTGGACCTTGCATGGCGCCAATCCACATTGACCAATCACCGAGTTTATCGCGAGCAATCCAAAATATAATTTGATAAATCGGCTCGTTATTTGGCAAGAGTAACATTATTGCGTTTAAGCCTTCTTTACGTTGACCTGGCTCAATTCTCAAAACCAGTTCCATAGACTTAAATTCGTCGCCTAAATCCATTTGCCATAATTTTAATGACTTATCGCTATATAAATCAATAATTGTTTCCTGCTGCAAAGTTGCCTTCAAAAATTGCATATGATCTTCAATTAATTTAATTCTTTCGTCAAATGTTGAGCGATGGTAAAAAAAAGCTCGCGTTGGTTGTTCAAAGACATATGGAAATGCAGTAGCGATTTTTTTTAAAAGTTCATCGCTGTTAAAAAATTTAATTATGCTCCTCATTTTGCCGGCATTAAAACAGCAGCGTGTGACAAATACAGCAAATCGGTGAGCTTCACGCATGTTTTCAAGATTATAAATTTTTTTTCCAAGTTCGATAAAATTCTGCATATATTTTTCCAAAGGTCTAATACTCCTTCGATAAATTGAATTTGATTATAACATAAAAAAAAAATTACTTCAACCTTTCAAAAATGTTTAAAGATTAAAGAATGTTTTATTTTACTACCGAATTTAATCATTTAACAAAATTTCGGCGATATTTTTTGTGATAACTTGTGAATATTCAATTTGAATTTCCTTAATGAAGCGCCGCCAATACTTTCTTGCACGTTTCGCCATTAAAAAATCAGAATAATAGAGAATCGGAATTTTAGCGGAGGTGCCTATATTGTCAATAATTCTAACCCTGCGCTCATTTGGTGAAATACGCTGCACTAAAAAATTATCTGGATCCATGCCGGCAGCAACAAATTTTTCATTAATAAATACTTTTTTAAAATTTAAAAGTAAATCCGTTAAATCTTCAATGCTTTTCGGATTCTGGATATGCTCTAAAAGCGTTTTACTGTCGTTTTCGTCGAAATCAATGACACGTTCAAATAAATAACCTTTGCCTCTATTTGTCTCAATCTCGCCAAAATATTTAGTCAGCAGCGTCATTTTCTCAGCTTTAGCACCGAGAGCCTGGCGATACTTCATTTCACGATCAAAATCGGTATCCGGTGTTGAGTAGAGAATTTTAACACAAAGTTTTTTATCAGTAGGATGCGCGAAGACTTCTTTGTGATTGCCCTTGCCAAGCATAAGTTCATCAGTCAAAGTTAATAATTTATTATTTATTGCCATAATTTTAACCTTCTTTTTAAATGGCGGTTACTTAAACGAATTAAAATTTTTAATCATCATTTCAGCAGCAGAATCATATCCTAAAATCTCTCCGCTGCGATTGACAAGCACAGTACCAATATCCATTTCGCCGAAAATATAGCGCTTTGCTCGAATACTGGCACGTTCGGCAATGATTTTATAAACATGCTCAAAATGATTTTCAGCGATTATTAACACCGCTTCATCAGTGGTATTAGCATTAAGAATTTTTTTCACAACATCACAGTTTAAGCCTTCAGCCGCTGAGTAAGCCGCAATCGCCTCAAGTCTTGCATCACCAATTCGATTATGAGTATAAAAAACACCGGCAGCAACTTTCGACAATTTGCCAATATGTCCAAAAAACAAAATGCCTTTAATTTTACGTTCTACGGCAGCTTCCAACATGTAACCAACAAAATTACTCGTCTGAACAATCGCCGCTTTAGGTAAACCTTGTTTAATTGCAGCAACTTCGCCAATCTTGCCAGGAACAAAAATCAATGTATCGAATCCTGCAGCACTTGCCACATCAATTTGAGGCACGAGAGATTTTTTATAGGCTTCTTCGGACATTGGGCGCAAAACGCCGGTAGTTCCAATAATTGAAAGACCACCTTCAATTCCAAGAATAGGATTGAGTGTCTTTTTAGCAAGCTCAACACCGGCAGGAATTGAAATTGTAATTTCTAATCCTACGACTTTGCCGAAAATTTCCTTGACGACATTTTTAATGAGTTGTCGAGGTCCAGGATTAATTGCAGGTTCGCCGACAGGTACGGACAAACCGGCTCTGGTAACAATGCCAATACCTTTACCGCCTTTAAAAATTATTTCGTTGCCGTCAATCCGTTTAACCGTTGTGAAGACAGAAGCACCATTAGTAACGTCAGGATCATCACCGGAAAATTTAACTACTTCAGAAGAAATTTCAGTGTTATCATGATTTTTAACTTGCTTAATTGGAATAAATAAAATCGTTCCGTCAAGTGCCGTAATTTCTACGCTTTCAACTATTTTATCGGTTGTCATTAAAATCAATGCTGCTTTGACTCCGGCTGCTGCACAAGCTCCGGTGGTATATCCGCTTTGTAAAATCTTTGACAAGGTTTACACCTCAAAATTCGTCACATTAAATTTATCACTATATTTAAAGTATTTATTAATAATTTTCTTCTTTGCATTTGAAATTTCCTTCAACGCAAAAAAATTTTGTCCTATTCTATTGTGGACTATTTTAAATGACTTTGCGGAAAAATTTTTGATTTTCTATTGCATTATATCAATAAAGTGATATTATTATGTCATAAGGAATTGTTCTTAATGAATGTTTAGAAATTGACCTTGTAAATTCTTTAATATATTAATTTATTTTTATGATACTAAGTTATTTTTTTCACAATGTTTTTTAGGAGGAACAAATGTTATGATAAATGGAAAACCTCATATTGTAGTTGTTGGCGGCGGATTCGGCGGAATCAAAATCTGCAAACTTTTTGCAAAGGAGAATGTTGAAGTTACTTTAGTTGATCGTCATAATTTTCATCTTTTCCAACCACTGCTCTATCAAGTTTCAACTTCAGTTTTGTCAACAGATGAAATTGCCTACCCGACGCGCAGTTTTTTCCGCGAAAATAAAAATGTCAACTTTTTCATGGCAAAGGCAAGAGGCGTAGACCAGGCAAATAATGTTTTGCTTACAAATCATGGAAAAATTCCTTATGATTATCTTGTGCTTGCCGCCGGTGCAACAACCAATTTTTTCGGCATGAAAGAAGTTGAAGATCATGCTTACGGAATGAAGACAATTCAAGAGGCACTTGCTATTCGTAACCATGTACTGCATGAATTTGAGCGTGCTGACAAACCTTATAGAACTGATGCTGAACGTAAAGAAAAATTAACTTTTGTAATAGTCGGCGGCGGTCCTACAGGTGTTGAAGAAGCTGGCGCTATTGCAGAATTAAGAGACATTATGAAAAAAGAGTTTCACCACTTAGACTTCAATAATGTAAGTATTAAGCTGATTGAAGCTACTGCTCATGTTTTGCCGATGATGAGCCAAGATTTGCAAGATGAGACTGTCAGAGTACTTCGCAGCAAAGGCGTTGAAGTTATGCTGGAAACGCAAGTTGTTGGCTATGATGGCAAGATTCTCAAACTTAAGAGTGGCGTTGAAATTCCAACGAGTACAGTAATTTGGGCAGCCGGTGTCAAAGCCGTTGAATTTATCAAAGATTGTGGCGGCGAATGTGCACGTGACGGTAGAATTTGGATTGATGAAGATTTAATGGTTAAAGGCGCTGTCAATAAAAATGTCTTCGCGATTGGTGACTGCGCTGCGTTCATGCACGGTGACATGAAACGTCCACTGCCTACAGTTGCGCCGGTTGCAACTCAACAAGCTAAAGTTTGCTACGAAAATATTATGAAACTCATTAAAGGTGATAATAATCTTAATAAGTTTAAGTATAAGGATCTTGGCGCAATGGCGACAATCGGACGCGGTAAAGCAGTTGTTAATTCTCCGAAAATGACAGGATTTATGGCTTGGTGTGCTTGGATGCTCGTCCATTTGATTCGACTTGCCGGCGCTCATGCCAACTTTACCGTTGCCATTAAATGGGGATGGAATTTACTCAGCGGTATTCGTCTTGGTCGTATCATTACAAACATTAAACTTGACAGCGGCAAATTGACATTGACAAAAGTTGAAGAAGATCATTCCAATGAGTCAAATTTCAATGAAGGTAAAATGATTGTCCTTGATAAGGAGGATTAATTTAATGAGGCTTCTGGTTGATGATATTTAAGTTGATAAGATTTATAGTTCTTATGAATTTTATCCGATTGACGGCGTAACTGCAACGCCTTCAAGTATTGCAAAGGTTGATGGAAATCCGTTTGACATATTTCGCAGTATCCGTGAAATCATTCCTGATGAAGAATGAAATTTTTGTTCCGACATTATCTCAAAAAGCCGATGATATTATTGATGAAGCGATTCACATTGTAAAAATTCTCGGCATTGAGACGACTTGCATTAAAATTCCGGCTATTCCTGAAGGTTTCAAGGCAATGGAAATGTTAAATGATGCAACGGAAATTCATTTCAGTGCTACGGAAATTTATATGCCAATACAGGCAATTATTGCAGCACAATGCGGCGCTATGTATATTTCACTTTATATAAATCAGATTGACAAGATGGGTTTTAACGGTGTTGAGCTTGCTAAACAAATACAGGAAATTTTAGACAGACATAACATGGAAACTGAAGTTATTTGCGAAGATTTTAAAAATGTCCAGCAGGTTGTTGATGTTTATAAGTTTGGCATTGAAACTATTTCGGCGACTCCTGCAATTTTAAAGACTTTTATTGAGAGTGAAAGCATTAATCCTGTATTTAAAAATTTAATCGGTGAATTTACTGGTAACGGCAAAACAATGTTAAACTTTGAATAAGTTTTGTATATATAAGAACATAAATCAAACGGCATTTTTATGGTGTAAATGTAGTTACGCATTTGCACTTATTTTTTTAATATAATGTAACAATAAGTCTAAATGCTTTTTGATATTAATAGCTAAACGCTGAATTATAAAAAAAATTGCCTGGCTGAATTTTCCAGGCGTTTAAACAAAAATTATGATTACTTATTCTAAATTTTTTTGCGAGCCATTGCCTGCACAAAATTTTTATCACGTTCAGGACGCAAAATTCGGCAACTATTTAAAACGACAGCTAACGTTGCGGTGTTATGAATTACTGCTGCCCAAAGTGGACTAATTTTGCCGATTGCACCAAGTATCATTGCTGAGGAATTAACCAAAATTGTTGCCGTGAAATTCTGTTGAACTAAATCCATTGTACGGCGTCCAAGTCGCAGCGCCTCAACTAATTTTGCCGGTTCTTCGGCATGAATTGTAACTGCCGAAGATTCTGCCGCAATGTCCGTCTGTCTGCCGCCAAGAGTTATTCCGACATCAGAGAAAGCAAGCGCAGGTGCATCATTAATTCCGTCACCAACCATCATCACTGTTCCGTATTGTTTGAGCTTGTTTATATATCTAGCCTTATCTTCCGGCAAAATTTCAGCAAAATAGGCGTCTAAATCCATTGACTGAGCAACCTTTTCTGCTACGGCTTTTGAATCTCCGGTCAACATTACAATTTCGTCAACACCTAAGCGACGCATTTGGTTTAAGGCTTTTTTCATTTGAGGTCTTATAGGGTCTTCAATGCCGATGATTCCAATAAGTTTACTGTTACGCGCAACATAAAGCAAATTGCGACTCTCAATATTTGGCTCTGAATTGTCCAAAATATTTGAAATGCTTGCAGCATCAACTCCATTTTCCAGCATAAATTTTTTACTGCCAACTAAAACATTGCCGCCTTTAAACTTGTCAAAATCAGGAACAACTGCCGTCATGCCGCGTGCTACAACAGTTTCAGATTTTATATGCTGCGGTACTGTCCAATTATTTTTGTCAACAAAATTTTGAATTGCAACGGCAAGAGGATGAACGGAATGTTGTTCAGCAGAAGCGGCAAGTAGAATGACTTCTTCGCCGTCGACATTTTGGGCAGTTTTAATAAAGGCGATTTGTGGAACACCCATAGTCAGCGTACCGGTCTTATCGAGTACAACCGTATCAGTATTTGCCAGCGCCTCAATATAATTACCGCCTTTAACTAAAATTCCACGTTTAGCCGCAGCGCCGATTGCCGCAGAAATAGCTGTTGCCGTTGAGAGTTTCAAACCGCAAGAAAAGTCAATGAACAATAAATTCAATACGCGCTGCCAATCACGAGTTGCACCGTAAACAATCGCCGCACCAATAAACGATACCGGCACTAAGAAATTAGCCATTTGATCTGCAAAATTTTGAATTGGAGCTTTTCTTGTCTGCGCTTCTTCAACTAAATGTACAATGTTTGCAAGTGAAGTATCTTTACCGACCTTTTCGACTTTGATTAAAACTTCGCCTGCCTCAACGACAGAACCGGCATAAACTTGAGCGCCTTCCGATTTCATTGCAGGACGCGATTCACCGGTAATTGACGCTTGATTTACCGCCGCTGTACCTTCAATAACTTTGCCGTCAACAACGATTTTTTCACCGGTATGCGCTGCGATTATGTCACCTGTTTTGACTTCCTCAACGGGAATTTTTCTTTCGACTTCGCCTTCAACTTTCCAAACAAAGCGTTGATCGAGTGAAAGTAAGCCTGATATATGAGTTCTTGCCTTTTCAGCAGCATAACTCGTCAACATTTCAGCACCATTTGACAATGCAAGCAGCGTTAAACTTGACTCTGGCTTACCAGCTAAAACTGAAGCAATGACTGCCGTTGCCGTCAAAGTGTCCGCATTAGGTCGCTTGTCTTTAAAAAGGCACTCAACGCCACTTTTAATAAAATCGCGAGCAATTCCAATTACTAATGCCGTACGAACTATTTTTAGACCTGTAAAAGCCGCCGGCGATACATGTTCTAAAATCTTCATTGCGGCAAATCCGGCGATTGAGATTATTGCATCACGCTTGTATTTTTTGAGATTGTCAGTCAAGTTGTCATGTTTTAAATTGTGCTGAATCATTCGCCTACGAATTGCTGTTAATGTACTTTGTCTAATCCTCACATGAATCGCCAGCCTCTCAAAATTGACGTTGCCCACCAAATTAATTGCCATGCGTTCGGATATTGTTTTTCAAGGATTATCCTTCTAATTCCGCGAATGATAAAAAAAATCGCCATTGACATATTTAAGTCAAGTAAACCGCCGGTTTTTTGCTTAATCCAATCGTTGAAATCTTTAATACTGCCTCTGACACTGTTTAAAAGAATACCAGAAGCGTCGTCTTTAAATTCGTAGTTAAAGCCTTTGTCAAAAGCAATTTCTTCAGCCGTCGTAAAATTATTTCTTTGTCCTCTGCTACCGCGACGTTGTCCTGAAAAATTTTTGTTGTCGTTTGAGTCAGATAAAGCCGAAACTAGAGTATCTGTAAAATTATTTATATTTGATGCGGCAAAATTTTTTTGAGATTCAGCGATTTGTCTTGCCTTCATTCGTTTGAATGCCGCCAACTTTGCCGATTGTAACCTTTGTTCTGCCGGTGACATTGGCACGCGAACTTTTGAAGCTTTTCCTGCGCCGACGATTTTCTGACCAAGTGCTACACCTGCCATGAATCCTGTTACCATTAACATCACTCCAATCATTAAAATTATTAAACTTAAAAAAGTTACTTCTTCTTGACGTGAGAGGCAATATATTTTTCAGCCTTGAGCAAATCTAAATTTTGACGTAATTTTTCCGGTAAATAAGTTATCAAAATTGAACCTGTAATTGTGCTCGTCTCAACGCCGTCAATTTCAGTAAATGCGCCAAGTTGATTTTTAATCTCCTGCTCAAGTTTGACATTGCCAATCAATTTTTTGCTGCGAAGCCTTATTCTACCCGGAATATAGGAAGCAACCTCAACCGATCTTAAAAGCAATTCTAATTTTATGTTCAAACTTTAATCACCTTCAAAAATAATGCGTAATTCGTAATGCGTAAATCATCATTTAACTATTCTTTACACATTATTAATTACGCATTTAGCACTACACGGTATGCTTTTTATTTATTTTCTTTAGCTTGCTGTGCTGCAATGAGGTCTTCGAGTTCTTCTTTTTGACGCTGTAACTCTGCAAGTGGAATATCCGGCGTTGCAAGCATAGCCATTTGTTCGTCACGTTCTTTAAAGAATTTATAACCAAAAATACCTGCTACTGCGCCGACCGCCAAGCCAATCCAAAAATCAGTTTTTGAAAACATAAATAATCAACCTCTCTTGAAAATGATTTTTATCATCAATTATGGATTTTAACAAAATATTTTTTAGTTGTCAAGATTTTTTGAGCTGCCATTTTACTTTAGATAAATTATCTCGTCTGCAAAGTCCATTACTTTTTGCCTGTGAGTTGCAATTATTATGGTGCGGTTAAACCTATAAGCGTTGAGAAGTTGCAATATCAGCGCTTCTGTCTTTGAATCCAGAGACGCAGTTGGTTCATCTAGCAGAATCGTTGCCTTATTGTCCAGAATAATACGCGCCAATCCAAGACGCTGCAACTGTCCTGTACTCATTGCTGTAACTTTTTCATCAAGTTTGAAATTTAATTCTACTGCTTTTAAAACTTCATTAAGTTTATCATCATCAGCCGACTGGAATAATGTCAAGTTGTCTCTGATTGTGGCTTTGAACAAATGCGGTCGTTGAGGCATATAAGAGACGGCAAAATTTGTAACGGTGCCTGTTGTCGGCTCATATAAATTTGCAAGCAATTTTAAAATTGTCGATTTTCCAGCGCCACTATCACCTGTTAAAGCAGTTACGGTGCTATTTTTGAATGTCAAGTTGACGTTTTTGAGTGTTGGAGTAAATTTGTTAGGATATGTAAAAGACACGTTGATTAATTTTAAATCGTCACATTCTGAAGGACTTTTCAGCGTTATTGCCGATTTTGTATTTTTAATCAGTTTATGTGCTTCCTTAGCCTTAATTGCGGCATGAAATGACGATCCAATTTGTCGAATTGGCGAATAAAATTCCGGTGCCAAAATGAGCAGCAATAGTGCCGTGTCAAAGGATATTTTATCGTCAATGAGCCGCAATCCAACTGTCACTGCAATCAGCGCGATTGAAAGAGTGGTTATTAATTCCAGTGCAAAAGCAGAAATAAAAACAAGTCTAAGTACATCAAGTGTCGCTTCTGCTGAATTTTCAGAAGCTGATTTTAATTTTGCAAGTGCCGCCTTACTTTGTTTGAAGATTTTAAGCGTCGTTACAGCGCTTAACAGTTCCTTAAAATCTCCGTTGAGTTTTGCAAGCGCCGTCCATGCTCGCTGATTTTTGTCGCTAACTGCCTGTCCAATTAAGTAGAGCAGGAAAGGTGCTATCGGCAACGTCAACAGAAATATCAGCGTCGTCATTGGGTCGATTATAGTCGTGACAATCAATATCATCGGCAGCAAAATTACTATTGTAAGCAGATTTGGCAGCACTTTTACAATAAACTCGTCAATGCTTTCAACCGTATCAAATATTAATGTCAATAATTCGCCGCTGTCCGCTGTTGAAATTCCGCTGAAAAATGCTTTATGCAGTCTCGTCCGCAATGTCTCCTGCATTTTTAATGACAATTCGCTGAATCTTTTTGCTCTACGATTTTCGATTATTATTCTCAAGAACATCATGAGCAACAGCATTAAAATTATTGTATCTTGTACATTGAGAATTACGCATTGCAATAACACGGCGATTGTAATGATAAGTAGTCCGCGCAGTAATTCTAATCGCAGCGGAAGCATTTTTTTTAACTTTAAATTAAGTCGTAACAAGTTGAAATCCTTATTAATTTTTTGACGGATAATGTGATTCTAAGGAAAATTCACTTGGTGGCGGTGGTTGTTCACCTGCAAGAATTTTCTTTTTTATTTCTGCTTCGCCTTGTCTGCCAATATTAACCAATATTCCAACAGCCGCCATTGTCACGATTAACGAGGTGCCGCCATAGCTGATGAAAGGCAGCGGAACGCCGACAACCGGAAACATACCGCCGACCATTAAAAGATTGGCTATAGCTTGACCGACAATCAGCAGCATTATTCCCATTGAAAGAACTTGTCCGTAAGTATCTTTAGCTTTATTGGCGACTCTGGCACTGTAAATTGCTAAGGCAGCAAAGAGCAAAAATACAAATATAGCGCCTAAAAATCCATTTTCTTGGCAGAATATAGCGAAAGCAAAATCCGTATGAGCTTCCGGAAGATAATCATATTTACTTACGCCGACGCCTAATCCCATACCGGTGAGTTCGCCGCTGCCGATAGCCGAAAGAGATTGCACAGTTTGATAGCCCATGTTCTGAGCGTCACTCCAAGGATCGAAAGTGACTTTAAGTCGCTCAATTCTATAAGGCTGCCTAAGAATCATACCAATAGCACCGGCAACAACAATACCAATCATGGTGTACAGTTTACGTTTTTCTAATCCGACGACGATCAGCATAAATATAGGTACGCCGAGAATTATACAGGCAGTACCCATATCCGGTTCCTGTTCGGTTAATGCGAACATAAGGAAGATGATACCCATTTGCGGAGTTATAATATCGAGCATGCGCTGTTTTTGAATTTGTACAGCAAGATAAGCTGAAATTAGCATAATTGAGACAAGTTTAGCCATTTCAGCAGGTTGAAACTGCGTTACACCAAGAGGAAGCCAGCGTTTAGCACCATTTACAGAAGGTCCGATAATTAAAACCAAAATTAAACATATGACAGTAAATGCAAGAACTAATGGAATATATTTGCGCCAAACGTGATAATCAAAACGGAAACAGAAACCGAAAGCAACAAAGCCTATTATGATGTTGATGATATGACGCTTCAGAAAAAAATAAGGTGTATCGAAATCTGCTTCAGCGATGATGAAACTTGAACTGAAGACGTTAATTGTGCCGAGAATCAGCAACACGAACATAATACCGATAATAGCTTCCATATCGTTATTCCAGAATTTCTTTTTTTCTTGATTTGCAAGGTGTTCGTTTGATTTTAAACGAGATTTTTTATTATTACTTGGCAAAGTGTTATCACCTCAAATGCTTAAACATTTATTTTTTAACATTCTACCATTTATATTTATTTATGTAAAGAATTTAGAACTTGTAAACATATAATTAAGTGATAATTTTTATTCAAAAAAATAGATTGGTTACAAAAACAAATTTAACCAATCTTTTAACAAGGCAGTATTAATTTTTTTGCGAATTATTTAGCGAATAAAATTCGTAGAAATCCATTCTTCTTTCTCCGGCAAGCCAAATTTTTCTTTGCCAAGTGCTATACTTTTCATCAAAAACGTCATATTTTTTGCAAGTGTCCTCATTGTCTGCAAACCTTCAGCGTCTTGTTGTGCCTCACCAGGTGTAAGCCCATAAACCATATTCCAATATTGACTTGACGCAATAGGCATGCCACTTATTGTAAAATATTTATTCATCTCATCAAACGTTGAAGAAGAACCGCCGCGCCTTGAAATCACGACAGCAGCGCCAACTTTCATTGTCTTATCAAACGGAGTGCTGAAAAATAATCTGTCGAGATATGCAATCGTCGTTGCATTGGCAGAGGCATAATAAACCGGCGTTCCAATTACAATACCGTCTGCTTCTTCAAACATTTTGGCAGTCTCATTAACAACGTCGTCAAATACACATTTACCCTTATTCCTGCATTGACCGCAAGCGATACAGCCGCGAATTGGTTTGTTGCCAATATGAACATAATCAACGTCAATATTTTCCGATTCAAAAATCTTTTTCATTTCGTCAAGTGCAAAATAAGTATTTCCTTTTGCATGCGGTGAACCATTTACCATCATAACTTTCATTAAAAATCTCTCCAATCTTATGCTTAAAATAACTTTATAATAATTATCATACAATAGCTAAGAATTTAATACAAGTCATTTTTAAAATTTCGACAAAAAAACGACAGCCTGTTATATGGTTTAACTCATTTTCGATATTTTGACAAGGAAATGTAAGTTTAATGAAGAATTATGAATTAATTCAAAATTAATAAGTTTAGTCATTTATTAATAGGAGGAATATTTTTAAATGGATATAGTGCCGATAATATTACAGTTTTTATTGGTGGCATTTTTAATTTCAATGAATGGATTTTTCGTTGCAGCGGAATTTTGTTGCGTCAAAATGCGTTCGTCAAGACTTGAAACACTAATTCAAGAAGGCAACAAGCGTGCAAAATATGCAAAACAGTTGACAGACGAACTCGACGAGTCATTATCCGTTACACAGCTTGGAATAACTTTAGCATCACTCGGACTCGGCTGGGTCGGTGAACCTTTCGTTTCGGAATTAATTTTGCCAATCACACGTTCGGCAGGTCTTAACGATACTTTAGGACATACAATCGCTCTTGCACTAGCATTTACAATTATAACTTCACTGCACATAATTTTAGGCGAATTGACACCTAAATCAATGGCAATCTCCAACACCGAAAAAATTTTACTTAATATCGCTCTGCCAATGCTGATATTTTGGAAAATTTTTTATCCGTTCGTTTGGCTGTTGAATACTACGGCTAATTTTGTAAGTCATCATTTAGGACTTGCACCGACCGGTGAAGGCGAAATCGCACACAATCCTGAAGAAATTCGGCTGCTAATGGAAGAAAGCCACAAGCAAGGTCTGGTTGATGATACGGAAGTCGATTTTGTTGATAATGTCTTTGACTTCACTGAGTTAAGCGTCCGCGAAATTATGGTGCCGCGAACTGATATGGTCTGCATTTACCTTGATAAACCTTACGAGGAAAATTTAAAAGTTATAATTGAGGAACAGATGACACGCTATCCAATTTGCAAAGAAGATAAAGATCATATAATTGGATTTTTGCACGTTAAAGATTTAATGAATACCATTGTTAGCGGCAAAAAAGTCAGTTTGAGACATCTTGCTAGAAAAGTTTTCGTTGTGCCGGAAAGTATGGACGTTAGCGTTTTGTTAAAGACAATGCAAAAAAACCGTTCGCAGCTTGCAATCGTCGTTGACGAATACGGCGGAACGGCAGGAATGGTAACTATTGAGGACATTATCGAGGAAATTGTCGGCGAAATTCAAGACGAATTTGACGAAGAACGTCCAACGGCTGAAAAGCGCAGCGATAATATTTATTCGATTGACGCTAAAATGTTGCTGGAAGACCTTGAAGATGAACTTGGAATTAAAATCGAAGATGATGACGTTGACACAATCGGCGGCTGGCTTTACGATCAACTTGGCGGTGAACCTCAAGTTGGTCAGCAAAGTTCGTACGATGGAAATATTTTCAGCGTTGAAGAAGTTGACGGCGTAAGAATTATTCGCGTACTTGTTCAGCTTGCAAGGAAGTCTTCTGAAGAAATTGTTGATGACAAAAATTAAAGTTTTTTATAAATTCAAAAAATGTCGAGGAGAGTGTTTGCAATGATTGAAGGAATTTTATTTTTGCATGAAGACCAAATTACAATTAAGCATTTTTCACATGGCGAACTTGTCTACGAGAAATTACAGCCAGGTCAAAGCCTTGAAATTTTTCAGAATGGTTATTGGCACAATGTTACGATTAAATCGGTAACTGATGAACCTTTTATTTCTGATTGGAATTACGGCGACTGCATTGGCTGTGATGCAAGAATTTCTAAATAGTTGTGGCAGTTTCGTCAATTTGTGTGCCGGAAATTTCTTTGGAATTGTCATCAAAATTCCTGTCGTAAAGCAAGGCGGCAATCATAATAACTAAAAATGAACCGCCATTATGAACCAAAGCACCGGTTACAGGCGTTAAGACACCTTTGATTGACAAAATTATTGCGACAAAATTAATGAAAAGTGAAAGACTGATACCAAATTTAATTGTATTGACAGTTGCATTTGAAAGCCTTTTCAGATATGGTATTTTTGATATATCGTCACTCATCAAGGCAATGTCGGCGGCATCAATCGCAATGTCACTGCCCATTGAACCCATAGCAATTCCAACGTCGGCGGTTTTCAAAGCTGGTGCGTCATTAACACCGTCGCCAATCATGCAAACAGTTCGTCCTTGATCTTGAAGTTTGACGATACTGCTGACTTTTTCTTCCGGCAAGAGTTCGGCGTTGATGTTTTTAATTGCTGCTTGACTTGCAAAATATTCCGCTGTTCGTTGATTGTCGCCTGTCAATAATACAGGTTGAGTGTCCATATCTCTGAGACTTATAACCATTGACTTTGCCGCCGGTTTCAAAATATCAGACAGCGCAATAATTCCAACATGTTCGTTGTCAATCGCCGTTAGAATCGAAATTTTGCCTTGAATTCTGAGTTGCTCAATTAAATCTTTGGCTTTCGAGGATATATTAACGCCGTTTTCAATTAAATATTGCTCATTACCACAAAGAATAATTTTTTGATTTTTATCATGAATTTCACATTGACCGCTAACACCTTTGCCGGACTTCATAACAAAATTTTTAACGTCGCTCAAGGTTAAATTTAATTTCTTTGCATGATTATTTATCGCTTTGCCGAGTGGATGTTCGCTCTTTGACTCAACGGAAGCAGTCAACGACAATATATCGTTGTCACTGAAATTATCGTTGAGCGAAATTACATTTGCAACGTCTAGTTTACCAAAAGTCAGCGTTCCAGTTTTATCAAATGCAATGGTATCGACTTTTCCCATTTTTTCCAATGCTTCACCGGATTTTATTATAACGCCGTGCTTAGTTGCCTGACCAATCGCCGCCATAATTGCAGTAGGCGTTGCAAGCACCAATGCACACGGACAAAAGACAATCAACACCGTTACGGCACGAATTATATCGCCTGTCGCAAAATAAGCGATGACGGCAATCAACATAGCAAGCGGCACTAAATAACTTGCACATTTGTCGGCAATGCGCTGCATAGGTGCTTTTTTATTTTCTGCGTCTTTAACCATACGAATTAATTTTTGCAAGGAACTTTCACTGCAAATTTTTGTTGCCCTAATGTCTATTGATCCGAATCTGTTAATTGTGCCGCTGAAAACATTATCGCCAACGCCTTTATCAATCGGAAGCGATTCGCCTGTAACGATTGACTGATCTATCGAAGAATTGCCGTTAATAATTATTCCGTCAGTTGGAATTATTTCACCGGGCAAAACTCTCAAAACGTCATTGATTTTAATTTCGTCTAAAGCGATCATTTCATCTGAATTATTGACAATCCGTCTACCTTGCTGCGGCGAAAGATTTACAAGTTTTTCAATTCCAATTTTTGCTCTATCCGTTGTTTTGTCTTCGAGCATTTCGCCAAGTGCCATTATAAATGCAACTTCACCGGCGGCAAAAATATCGCCAACCAAAAGCGCTGCAATTAACGCAATGGAAATTAACAAAGGCGATGAAATTTTTTCGATACCTTTTCGGTTAATTAAGCGGCGAATTGCTGAAATTATAATCGGCGTACCGCTGATAATCACTGAAACCAATGCAGGATCAATCAGCACATTAACTTCAAGTGTTGACAAAATTAAACTCAAAAGTATCATTGAGCCGCTCAAAATTGTCATCTTAATGCTTTCAAACGCTTCACAAATCTCATTTAACATGATAAACACCTTGCCTTTCTGCTCAAACGAACTGAAATTGAAATACAAAACAATTTGTTCTGTTGTTTATTATAATTAAATGCAAATAATTTTCAATATACATTTGTTTCAAAAAGTTCGGTATTTATTAAAAAAATTTAATTGTATCATTTAAGTTTTTTATTTTTAGGCAGGTTGACAATTAAAAATTGCTTTGTTATATTATAAATGTAAACTTAAAGAGGTGTTTTAATTGAAAAAATTTTTATTGATATTTGCTGCTTTAACACTTGGAATTGTAGGCGGCGGCTGTGGCAAAGAAGATATGCCGGAAGATGCGCTCAAAGATATTCAATTAGCAATCGCCAATCAAGACCGTCAATTACTTGAAAGTCGAGTTGATTCTAAAAAATTCCTCAATGATCTTTACAGCAATGTTACAAATGAAATTGCCGACAATATTGATAAATTTCATGCAAGTTATCCTGACGATCCATATTTTTGGAATACGCCGCAATTTATCAGAAAATATAATGAAGATCACCGCTTATTCTACATGAGTTTTGTCGATGCTTCGGTAAATGCTTACTTTGATAAGGAGACGAAGGCGGATAATTTTTTAAATATATTTGCAATTCAATGTGCTAAGGAATTTAAAAATATTTGTGCAGCAATTAATACTAAATCTGATGCCGCAATAATAACTGGAAATTACGCAACTATTAATTTTAGAGTCACCGGTGATGATACACCATATGGTCAATTTATAGGTGATTTAAACTTCAAATTTGCTTTTGAAAAAGGCGAAGACAAGAATCTCAACGAATTAATGCCGGCTCTCGTCGACAAAGCTGAACTTGTTTGGCCGGAAACCATGTTAAATAAATAAGACGCAATTCTTAATTTTGAATCCTTTGAGTTATGGGATTCATTTTTTATTGTTGTGTTATCATGTTATTAATAGAAGATTTGAAAGTTTATTTTGTTCGTTTTGAGAGTGAGGAATATTAAAAATGTACGCAACTGGCACGAAGAAGATGTTAAATTTAATGATACTTAAAATTCTTGAGAAACATTCCGACGAAGATCATCGTTTAATAAGCAGCCGCAAGAAGGTCAGTTTTATTTATAACAGCTACGACGCCAAATTAAAATTACAGCTTCGCCGTAAGGAACCGTATATAGTTAATCCGTATCAAATGGTGGCGACGAACGGAAGATATTATTTAATTGGCAATTATGACAAATATGATAACGTTTCACATTATCGAATTGACAGAATGACCGAAGTAAAAATCCTTAAAGAAAAGGTTAAACCTAAAAAAGACATCAAAGAATTTGCCAATGGTTTTAATTTACCGCAGCATATGGCAGAACATATTTACATGTTCAGTGGTGAAAGCATTAGAGTAAAATTTTGGACTACAACTGCAATGATTGATTCTCTTGTTGATTGGTTTGGCAAAGATTTTAAAATTTTGCAGCAAGACGGCGACAGATTTTTTTATCAGCGTGAAAGTCAATGAAATAGCCATGAAGTTTTGGGTTATGCAATATGGCGAATATGTCGAAGTCGTTGAGCCGCAAAGTTTTAGGCAAATAATCAAAAATACAGCGGAAACAATAGCTAAAGCGCATAATTAATAAAATTTAATAAACAATCTTGACGTTTTCTACTGATTGTAACATAATATTGTTATTAATAGTGGAAGGCGGTTTTTTTATGAATTTGCAAACAAAAGCGGTTGTAAGCTTTAATTTCTTCATAGTTCTGGCTTGTATTTGTATGGGCGTTCTCGGTTATCGCAGTGCAGATAACGGATTCGGAGTATCGCTGCAAAATAAGGCAAGCTCAAATGTTAAATCCATTCTTGAAATTTTAGAATTTCGTTATCCAGGTGATTGGCACCTTGAAAACGGTTTAATGTTCAAAGGCGAAACGAAAGTTGATAGAAATGACAATATAGTTGATTTTCTTGGCGAAATTTGTGAAGGGCATGTGACAATTTTTCAAAATGATACACGAATTGCAACGACCGTTAAAGGTGCTGACGGCAAACGTTCAGTCGGCACAAAGGCTTCACAAAAAGTCATTGACGAAGTTTTAAAAGGTGGTAAATCTTATACCGGACGTGCTGAGGTTGTAGGTCAAGAATACCACAGCGCATACGCTCCAATTAAGGATAAGAACGGTCAAGTAATTGGAATGATTTTTGTCGGACTTCCGGCAAGTTCACTCGATCACATTCAAAATGATTTTATATTTTCAATCTTTTTAACTTTGGTGATAATTGTTGTAATACTTGGCATTGGTTCCTGGATAATAATCGGCCGTGAGATGAAAAAACTTGACGATGTTGCCGTAAATGTTGAAAAAATTGCAGGCGGCGATTTGAGAGTTGCTGACTTGCCAATTACTTCACAAGACGAAATCGGAACTTTATCACATGGTGTCAATGAGATGAAGCACAAGTTAAGTACACTTTTAAAAGACGTTTCTGATGCTTCAGAGAGAGTAGCGGCATCTTCTGAAGAATTAATGGCGAGCGCTTCGGAAACTTCAAAATCAATTCAACAAGTCGCAACGAATACAAATGAATTGACTGCAGGCGCAGAAAGGCAGACGGATACTGTACATAATTTACAGGAAATTATTGATGACATGCGCGTTAAAATGCACGATCTTCACGAAAGCGCAAAAATCATGGACGAAGTTGCTCAAAATAGCGAAGAAAAAGCACGTGACGGTAGACAAAAAGTCAGTTTCGCCATTGAGCAAATTAAAAATATAGCAAGCCAAGTTAATAAATCCGCTGAAGTTGTCGGCGAACTCGGCAAACGTTCAGACGAAATTGGCAAAATTGTCGATACTATTTCAGCTATTGCAGATCAGACCAATTTATTAGCGCTAAATGCGGCGATTGAAGCCGCTAGAGCTGGTGATGCAGGTCGCGGTTTTGCTGTTGTCGCCGAAGAAGTTCGTAAACTTGCAGAGCAATCCAGCATTGCTGCAAAAAATATTTCGGAACTCATAGGAACTATTCAAGGTGAAACTACTTCAGCAGTTGATGCGATAAGTCACGGTAACGAGAGTGTCAACGAAGGCTCAACTTCTGTCATGGCAACCGGTGAGGCTTTCAAAGTCATTGAAACTGAAGTCAAAAAACTCAATGAAAATGTCCAACGCTCAATTCAACACATTGAAGCTGTTAACACTTCCAGTCATGAAATTTTAAAAGCGATAGAGACGGTGCAAAATATCAGTGAAAAATCATCTCAAGAGGCACAAAATGTTTCTGCGGCAACTCAAGAACAAGCAGCAACTATTCATGAGATGTCAGATGCCAGTACGCAACTTGCTGAACTTGCACAAAGTTTGCAAAATGAAGTTCACAGATTTAAAATTTAGATAGAGGTAAATTATGACAAGATTAGAGCAAATTAAATTTTTAATCGAAATTTTGCTGAATGAAATGCCGGAAGTTAAATCACAAGCAGCTGAAGTTCCAAATGATTTATCATCGCAGCGCCAACTTCTTCGTGCGCTCATGAATATTCGTCCGCCAATGCCGTTGAAGTCCTCATTTTTAACTATTCAAGATGAACTATTAAAAGCTGAATCAATAGAAAAGGGCACATTAACTTTAGATGATACGCAAAAAATTTCTAAATATTTCAGATTGTTTCAAGGCGATATAACAAGACTTGAAGTCGACGCGATTGTCAACGCAGCAAATTCAGCGCTTTTAGGCTGTTTTATGCCGCTGCACAACTGCATTGATAATGCCATTCACTCTGCTGCCGGTCTGCAACTTCGAGACGCCTGCAATAAAATTATGGAATCTCAAGGTCATGATGAGCCGACTGGTCAAGCTAAAATTACACCTGCATTTAATTTGCCGAGTAAATTTGTAATTCATACTGTAGGTCCGATAATCCCTGTAAATCGTCAACCTACAACCAGCGAAGAAAATTTGCTTGCGAATTGTTATAAATCCTGTCTTGAATTGGCGTTGCAAAACAATCTTAAAAGCATTGCCTTTTGCTGCATTTCGACCGGTGAATTTCATTTTCCAAATCAACGTGCGGCGGAAATTGCAATTAAAACCGTCAATCAATTTTTGAGCGTTAATGATTGTGATATAATAATTATTTTTAATACTTTTAAGGACATTGATATAAAAATTTATAACGAGGAATTAAAATTGCATGAAAAGTATCAGACCTAAATATTTTTCAAAATTTCAATGTGACGGAAAAGTTTGTGGAAGCCGTTGCTGCAAAGGCTGGCATGTCGTTGCTGACAGTGAAACTTATCAAAAATATTGCAGCATTGAAAATGAATCACAGCGTCAAGAAATTTTGTCACAACTCGTAAAGTCAGATTTTGACAATAAAAAATTATTCGTCAAGATGAAAGATGATTTTTCTTGTCCTTTTCTTGATAAAGATAGTTTATGTAAAATTCAAAAGCGGTACGGTGAAGGTTATTTGACAGATATTTGTAGTTCATATCCGAGAGTTAATTATAAAATCGGTGAAGTTTTGGAACAATCGTTGACTTTGACTTGTCCTGTTGCAGCAAAATTAATTTTATTATCAGAAACTTCAATGGAATTTGAAGAAGTCGAAATTGACGAGCCGCGATCTGTATTTGATTGGAGCAACAAAATTAAAATGCCGATTGAAGATGCAATTTCAAAACAGGCGACGGCGATATCCATTCTTCAAAATCGTCAATTAACTTTCAATGAGCGGCTTTTGAGACTTTGCATTTTTCTGCAAGATGAACAATTTGTCGACAAAATAGATTTAAATTTCAATCTTGAAAAACATGCCGCGATAATGATTGATATTTTTAATGAAATGTACGAAGCAAACATGGACGAGTCAAAAAAAATTGACCTAAAACAGATTTATATTACATATCACAAAATTATTTTACAGCGACTCATGGAAAATTACGCTCACATTTTTGAAAATTATATGGTCAACGAATTTTTCATGCGCTGTTATCCATTTGCCTTTGACGGTGGCACTTGGAAAAATTGCAGAATTTTTATCACCGGCTACAAAGCGTTAGAATTTGCGATAACTTTAACGGCAATTTCTAAAAATGGTTTCGTTACTGTTGATGAATTTTTAACAATGATTGATGCTGTCAATGAAAAATTGGATCATAATCGCGGCGGAATGAAGGCAATTAGAAATTTTGCGGAAAATACATTTGATTTTAAAATTTTTATTAATGTCATGCTAGATTTTTTATAAACCGTAAAATAAAAAGGCGCTTCAAACGCCTTATTTTTATATTCAAATTAATCTACAATTATTTTCAATTTTCAAGGAAAGATAAAATTTTTTCGTCCTTGATGAATTTTGCTAATCTCTTTACACCATTCATGACATCACGATAATTCTCCGGTGTCAAAGATTGCGACCCGTCAGAAAGTGCCTTTGCAGGATTTGGGTGTACTTCCATCATTAAACCGTCAGCGCCTGCTGCAATAGCTGCAAGTGCCATAGGCTTAACCATGCGCCATTTGCCTGTTCCATGACTTGGATCGACTATAATCGGCAGATGTGACAAATGCTTAATTGCCGCAACTGCACTCATGTCAAGAGTATTTCTTGTATAAGTTTCATAAGTTCTAATGCCGCGTTCGCAGAAAACAACATTAGGATTGCCTTCACTCATAATGTATTCAGCCGCATTAAGCCATTCGTCGAGAGTTGCTGCCAAACCGCGTTTTAGAAGTACAGGCTTACCACATTTGCCAACTTCTTTAAGTAGACCGAAATTTTGCATATTTCTTGCGCCAATTTGCAACATATCAGCATAATTTGCAACTTTTTCGATTGCTTCAACAGTTGTGACTTCCGTTACAATTTTAAGACCTGTTTTGTCGCGTGCTTCAGCAAGATATTTTAAGCCTTCTTCCTCAAGACCTTGAAATGAATATGGACTTGTTCTCGGCTTATAAGCGCCACCACGTAAAAATTGTGCGCCGCCAGATTTAATAATTTCCGCTGATTCCAATAGCTGTTCACGTGATTCAACAGCACAAGGACCTGCCATTATAATAGGTTCAGCACCGCCAATCTCAACGCCGCCTACATTAATTATGCTTGACTGCGGATGAAATTCACGACTTGCCAGCTTGTAACTTTTAGAAATTGCAACGCTATGTTCGACGCCAGGCATTGCGTCAATCGGTACAGAGATCATCTTAGTCTTGTCGCCAATGACTCCGACGATTTTCTGTTGAGAGCCTTCCATTACCTTTGCTTCCAGTCCAACACCTTTAATCACCTCAATAACATCATTAATATTTTGTAGAGTTGCCTCTGGACTCATAATAATAACCATTAAATCTACTACCCCTTAAACATTAATGTAAAATATGAAACCACAGCAACATTTTAATATCAGAATGTATTTTAGTCAAGATTTACAAAATGTATTCATGTTTAAAGTTTAAAAATTTACATAATAAAAAAGTCTCTTGAAACAGCTAACCGCAACAAGAGATCGTAAAATTAAAATATTTAAACTTGTGCTATTTCTTCTTGAGTTAATGACTTCAAACCTTTTGCAGCCAGTAAAGATTCAGCTTTCTTAACGTCAGTCACTTTGAAAATCATATAAGCACGTTCTTTTCCGGCGAAAGCATACATATATTCAATGTTGACATTTGCTTCAGTAAAAGACTGTAAGATTTTATCAAGACTGCCGGCTTCGTCTGAAATTGCATAAACTAAAACCGGTGTAAATCTTGCAATAAAATTTTCCTCTTTTAAAATGGTTGTAGCTTCGTAAACATCATTGACCAACATTCTTACAATGCCGAAGTCATTAGTATCGGCAAGTGAGAGTGCTCTAATGTTGACGCTATGATTTGATAAAACTCTTGTCATATTATTCAAAGTACCTGGTTTATTTTCTAAAAATACGGAAACTTGTTTAACACTCATGATTAAGCACCACCCTATAACTTTAACAAAAACTTTGTAATTAACACATATCTTATAATAATTTTATATTGGTATTTTCAAATTGTCAATAAATTTTAATATTAATAAAGACTATTTATGTTGACCGAGATAATTAGTTACAAATTGTTGAGCTGTACGACCATTACGACCGGAATGAGTCATTTCCCAGCGCAAGCCTTCAATTCTAAGCTGCTCATCGTCTAATTCAATGCTTTGCTTTTTGAGCATATGCCTAATAATTTCAAGATATTCTGCTTGACTCGGTGCATAATAATAAACAATCAAACCGAATCTGTCAGAAAGCGAAATCGTCTCATTAACGCCATCATCACGATATAATTCATCTTGTCCGTCAACGCGATCACGCCAAGTTTCACGAATCAAATGGCGTCGATTGGAAGTTGCATAAATTAATACATTTTCCGGTCTTGACTCAACGCCGCCTTCAATCGCTGACTTTAAATATTTATACTCTGCGTCTGATTCTTCAAAAGACAAATCGTCCAAAAAGATAACAAAATTTTTACTTGCATATTGCCTCAACGCTTCCATAATTTCAGGCAAATTTTTCAGTTGAGGTTTAGTCAGTTGTACAAGTCGAAGACCGCGATTATAATATTCATTGGCAAGAGCCTTGACACTTGAGGATTTGCCAGTACCGCGTGCGCCAACAAGCAGTACATTATTAGCAGGCTTGCTTTTGACAAAAGCCTCAGTATTGCCGATTAAAATTTCTTTTTGATGTTCGTAGCCAATCAAATCGTCAAGGTGAATATCTTCAAAATGCTTTATACCAATTAACTTGCCATTCCAGCGAAATGCACGATAATTAGCAATATCGCCATAACCGTAGCGACGATAATGACTTATAAACACATCAGCCACATCATCAGCAGAATTGGTATTCTCAAGTTGTTTATTAAGATTAATTTTAGACTCGGTAGCCATAATTTTTGTAGGCTTATAATCTTTAATGATATGATAATTATCAATTTCATTTTTTAATATTGACATTAATA
>CAJOHI010000011.1 GCA_905234365.1 uncultured Selenomonadaceae bacterium
TTATTTGCCAAATTAATTTGAGGTGAAGATAATGGCATTAAAAATTCCAAACAAGTTAAAAAATTGTGCAAACTGTGGTAAAATGTTTGTTTCCTCTAGAGGCGAAAAAATATGTAGAGATTGTTCAATCAAAGAGGAAGAAAAGGAAATGGCTGTACTTGATTATGTTCGTGAACATCAAGGTTCTTCTATTTCTGAAGTAATGGAAGCTATGGGAGTCACTGATAGATTTATAAAAAACATGATATCGAAGGGACTCTTTGCAAATGTCGAAAGAACGGACCTTTACTATCCTTGTCAATCCTGCGGAAAACCAATAAGGAACGGCACCTATTGCAGCGATTGTTTAAGCAAGTTGAGAAATGAGACTAAAAAAATGGCAGATCAAATGTCAATTAAACTCGGTTTAAGCAATAAGCCAATATCTCAAATGTCAACTATCGAAAGGCTTAACATGCAAGCAGAAAGAGAATTTGCAAGAGAAAACAATGTAAAATCCCAAAAGAGTATGTACGAAAGAATCGTAAACAAGAGAGATAATCGAGGTATCGGCACTAAAAAGAAATAACTTTATTATAATAGGAGAGATAATTTAATGAAAGAATTAATGTTAGGAAATAAGGCAATAGCTCGCGGATTATATGAGGCCGGAGTGTGCTTTGTTTCAAGTTATCCAGGTACGCCTTCTACGGAAATTACCGAAGAAGCTGTAAAATATAATGAAATATACTGCGAATGGGCACCAAATGAAAAAGTCGCTATGGAATCCGCTTTCGGCGCTTCGTTAGCAGGCAGAAGGTCTTTTTGCGCTCAAAAGCACGTCGGTTTAAATGTCGCCGCTGATCCATTATTTACAATGAGTTATACAGGAGTCAATGCCGGTTTAGTCGTAGTCGTTGCTGATGATGCAGGAATGCATTCAAGTCAGAATGAGCAAGACTCAAGACATTACGCCAGAGCTGCAAAAGTTCCAATGCTGGAGCCTTCAGACAGTGCTGAGGCTTTAGAATTTACCAAGCTGGCTTACGAAATCAGTGAAAAATTTGATACACCTGTAATTATTAAGATGTGCACTCGTGTTGCTCATTCTCAATCAATCGTTGAGACTTCTGAACGTGTTGTGCCAATTAAAAGTTATGAAAAAAATATTGCAAAATATGTCATGATGCCTGGAAATGCTAAGAAACGTCACCCAATAGTTGAGGCGAGAACAAAGGCGCTGATTGAGTATGCAGAGACGACACCAATAAACCGCATTGAATTTAATTCCGACGAAATTGGAATTATCACTGCGTCAACTTGCTATCAATACGTTAAAGAAGTTTTCGGCGATGAGGCAAGTATTTTAAAATTAGGCATGACATATCCGTTGCCTGTTGAACTTATAAAAAATTTTGCGTCGAAAGTTAAAAAATTATTCGTCGTTGAAGAACTTGATCCAATTATTGAAAACTTTATAAAATCACTCGGAATTGAAGTCAGTGGCAGTGATATTTTGCCGCGCATTGATGAATTTTCACAGAATTTAATCGCTGATGCTTTCTTTAAAAATAAAACTTCAAAAGGAGTTTCAATCGAAGATCAAATTCCAATGCGTCCGCCGGTTATGTGTGCTGGTTGTCCGCATAGAGGTTTATTTTACACTCTCAAAAAGCGCAAATGTACTGTTTTAGGCGATATTGGTTGTTATACACTTGGAGCCGTGCCACCGCTTAGCACGATTGAAATGACTCTTTGTATGGGTGCGTCAATCGGAGCAACTCACGGATTTAATAAGATTCTCGGTAAGGAAAGCGAAGGCAAAACTGTTGCCGTTATAGGCGATTCAACCTTTGTACATTCAGGAATGACTGCACTCGCAAATGTCGCTTACAATCAATCTAATTCGACGGTGATAATTCTTGACAATTCAATAACAGGCATGACTGGACACCAGCAGAATCCAACGACCGGTTACAATATTAAAGGCGATCCAGCCGGTAAAATTAATCTTGAAGAACTTGTCAAGGCAATGGGAATAAATCGCGTCAGAGTGGTTGACCCTTATAATCTCAAAGAATGTGAAGAAGCCGTCAAGGAAGAATTGTCAGTTGAGGAGCCGTCAGTTATAATTTCACGTCGTCCTTGTGCGCTTTTGAAATATGTTAAGCATAAGGCGCCATTGAGTGTTGACGCTGAAAAATGTATAGGTTGTAAATCCTGCATGAAAATAGGTTGCCCTGCCATTTCGATGAAAAACGACAAAGCAACCGTCGATGTTACTCAATGTGTTGGTTGTGGTGTTTGTGCTCAACTTTGTCCTAAAAAGGCATTTAGCTGAATTTAAAGATTAACTAGGGAGAAAAATCTATGTTTGATCGTAAAAAAATTATTAATCAAATAAACGAACTTCAAAAATTTTCTTCGCAACACAATTTGCTTTACGTTGCAGGAATAGTTAATATCGGCTTGCCATTTGCAATTCTTAATAAGCTTAAAATCAATTTAAAGGGAATTCTGTCACTTAACAATACTACCCCCCCCCTCAGGTTTCCAATTTAACACAATTTAACTTTCCTGTTATACAAATTAGTGAATTGCTTAATGCCCCTTCTTTGGTATCATCAAACAACATTGGAATAGTTCTTTTTGATGGAGAAAAACGTAATAGCAATAATCTATTCATTAAAATCAATCTAAATGGTCATCTTGTTCAGATACCGGTGTTTGCAATCGAAATAAATGATGCTTCCATAATGTTTGACATTATTAATGCAAATGAGATAATCAATCAGCAACAAATGATTTATGGTTTCACAAATATAAAAAAGATGTTGCAGCATCTTTTCAGAGGATTTAATGCAATATCAACGGAGCATGAATTACTATTTTTTATGCATATCAATAGGCAATTCAAATATGCGCCGGTATTTCCAATTACAGATACTGCCATTATAATAACAGGACTTATTGAATACGACGATGATATGACGTTGAAAACTGCAATCATGTATCGAAAATGGTATCCAAATATTCCGATTATAGTTTCAACTTGGAAAGATCAGCCAACTAAGGAATTTAAAAAAATTTTATCTCAACACAATATTAAAGTTCTCGGCAATAATTATCCTAAAGTTCATGAGAGTATCAATTTTCAGTTGGAAGTCACTCGTCGTGCGATAGAACTTGTCAAAAAAAATAAAAATATTAATTACGTTATAAGAACACGTACTGATTGGAGCATTAATAAACCAGATTTTCTTATATATCTCAAAAATTTATGCAAACAATTTCCTGCTGGTACTCCTAACATGAAGGAAAGAATTATTTCATTAGGTGGTGAATGTGGACACAAGTTTGTTCCGTTTCATGCAAGTGATTTTTTAGTTTTTGGAAATATAAGTGATATGTATAACATGTATTCAATACCTCAACAATCAGAAAGAAATCCTTATGGCTATCGTCATTTAAGTCGAATGTATCCATTGAAAGAAAAATTGGGTTATTATGAACTTTTAAATCCTTTTAAATTGAAGAATGATCCTAAATTTAGAGAAAAATTTTCAAAATATAAACGACTTATTGATAAGTCTACAAGTGGTGGTGGTGAAACTTATCTCCATAGAATTTTTTATGAAACCTATATTGCAAAGATAGATCATGAGCATTTTTTTGAGGCTTATGAGGATTATCTCAAACGATGTGCAATTATCATTGATCCTACTCAACTTTTAACTTGTTTTCCAAAATATGAACAATCATATAGATATGAACTTTATCAATGTTATCAATATCCTACAAGTGGTGGATTGGATTTTGCAACTTGGCTTGAACTTTATCTTGAATGGAAAAATTCTTAATGAATTACATATAAAAAAGTGGTATCGTTTAGGATAAAATAATTTATTATTATTTTAAATCTTGCATGAAAATAGGTTGCCTTGCCATTTCGATAAAAAACGGCAAAGCAACCGTCGATGTTACTCAATATGTTGGTTGTGGTGTTTGTGCTCAACTTTGTCCTAAAAAGGCATTTAGCTGAATTTGCTGCAAACTTATCTTCCAACTTCGCGTTTGGCGATAAGTTCAATTTCGTTGCCTTCTTCGTCAGTGATAACGCTGGCATAGCAGAGATCGCCGGTTGTTCTTGCTCCGCTAACGACGTTATAGCCGTCTTCCTGCAGTCTCTTAGTCATGTCGTCAACGTCTTTTCTATCGCCGACTTCAATCGCGATGTGATGATAACCGGTGCGGTAAGTACCTTTTGGAGGATCGTCCATAGTAGGACGCTGCATGATTTCAAGGTGAGAACCGTCTTCAAAAGTGAGGAAGTAGGCGCTAAAGCCTGTGCGGAAATTGTGATATTTTTCGGCGCTCTTGGCTTTGAAGTACTTAACGAAAAGGTCTCTGCACTTTTCCATATCGTTGACATACATTGCAACATGTTCAATTCTCATTTCGTTCACACTCCTAAAAAATATTTGCAACAGGTTTATCTTTGAGGCTATAATAACATTAAAATCACATATCAGTTATATTAAAATTAACTGACCGATAAGGCAAAATTGATAAGGTGAAAAAATGTATAAATTCAGCGATGAGGTTAATGTTGATTCAGAAGGACGAGAAATTAGGAAGCATGGCGATTTAGATTATCCGGTTGCCTGTTATTATAACGACATGAATAAAGATTTAGTTATTTGGCACTGGCATGAGGAATTTGAATTGATAATTGTTAAGCGTGGTTCAGTAAAAATAAGTGTAGGTTCAGTTGAGGAGATTCTAAAAGAAGGAGACGGCTGTTTTATTAATTCCAATGTAGCACATTCGGTTTTAAAAGTTGATGAGCAGCAGGAAGGAATTATAAATTCAATCGTCTTTCATGCGAAGTTGATAGGCGGAAGGCACAGTATTTATTGGAAAAAATATCTAAAACCGCTGATTGACAGTAAAAAACGGCAGTTTATGATATTTAAATCGACAGAAGATAAAGAGATAACTCAGCTGATACAAACAGCATGGCAGACAGAAGCGGAAGAAAAATCCGGTTTTGAATTTGAAGTACGAAATTTTTTATCACGGATAATATTTTTAATTTCAGAAGGCGAGTGCAAAAAGGATTATATACCGACAGTGCGAGAAATACGAGATATGGAACGAACAAAAGCAATGATAACATTTATAGAAAATCACTTTAAAGACGAAGTGAGTTTAAGTCAAATATCTAGAGTGGTGGCAGTAAGTGAAGGCGAATGTTTGAGGTGTTTTAAGCGAGTAACAGGAATTACACCAATAAGATTTATGAAAGAATATCGACTTATAAGAGCAGCAGAACAGATACGAACAACACGGCAAAATATTTCGGAGATAGCGGAAGACTGCGGATTTTTAGACATGAGTTACTTTGCAAAGTCGTTTAAAGCGATTTTTAAGGAATCGCCAACGGAATATCGCAACGCTAATATTTGACGCCTCTCCAGAGCTAAAGCTAAAAAATTCTAATTACCAGTTCATTTTAAAGACAACATTTACTGCCTTAAAATGACTTTTTATTATATCACTATTACTAAGTGGCTCGTGCATTTAGGTTAAAATTATAATATCAGGAGGAAAGTTATGGAAAGCAGACGCGAACGACGAACTACGGAAGGCGCATCAAGTTCAAGTACTTCAAATAGTCGAAGTAGTAAAAATTCGTCGACGTTTACTGTTAAACGAGTAATAATTGGCGTTATCATCTTGTCTTTAATGGCAGCAATAGGCGTCGGCATTGGCTTTGTTACAGCTTCAATCAATACTAAGGCGGACTTATCGCAGGATATTTTGCCGCCGGTTTCTTCACAAATTTACGATTCGGCAGGAAATGAACTTGCAAATATTCACGCAACGGAAAATCGACTGCCGGTTAAAATTGAACAGGTACCAATAAATTTACAACATGCTTTTATTGCCATTGAAGACAACAGATTTTACGAACACAATGGCATTGATCCGCGTGGACTTTTAAGAGCTGCCTGGTCTAACATAAATGATAGAGAAATCAGCGAAGGCGGTTCAACTATTACGCAACAGTTGGCAAAAAATGCTTATTTGACGCAAGAACGAACTATGCAGCGTAAAATTCAGGAAATGTTTCTTGCTATGAAGTTAGAAAAACAGTATACCAAGCAGGAAATTTTAGAATTATATTTGAATCAAATTTATTTTGGTCAAGGTGCTTATGGTGTCCAGGCAGCGGCAAAAACTTATTTTGGCAAAAATGTTGAAGAATTAGACTTATCCGAATGTGCGCTCTTGGCAGGTATTCCAAAGAGTCCTAATTATTATTCGCCGTTTAATGATGTGCAAGCAGCTAAAGACCGTCGCGGAATAGTTTTAGATCAAATGGTTAAGTACGGCTATATTGGACGCATGGAAGCGCAAGATGCTAAGGCGGAAGAATTGCATTTGGCGCCTTTGGCACAGCCGACCGACAAGAAGGAAGCAGCCTATTTTATTGATTATGTAACGCAGCTTTTAATTGATAAATACGGTGCCGATGCCGTTTACAAAGAAGGTCTTAAAGTTTACACTACTATTGATATGGACATGCAGCACAAAGCTGAAGCAGCAGTTGCAGAAAATTTGCCTGACTACGGAACAGATGCCAATGGTGTAATGCAGCCGCAAGCCTCACTTGTCGCGATTGATCCGAAAACAGGATATATCAAGGCAATGGTTGGCGGTCGCGGAACAGATCAATTTAATCGTGCCACTTTGGCAGAACGTCAGCCAGGTTCAGCGTTTAAGCCTTTTGTATTTGCAACGGCACTTGAAAATAATTTTACGCCAGATACTACGATTGAAGACAGTCCAATTACAATTAATGGTTGGTCGCCGCAAAATGACAGCCGCAGATTTTCCGGACCGGTTACAATGAGGACGGTTGCTACTTTTTCGATGAACGTACCGACAGTTAAAATTGCTCAAAAAGTTGGTATGGATAAAATTATTTATTACGCTCAAGAAATGGGAATTACTACTTTTGTACTTGACGGTGACACGAACGACAGAAATTTTGCAACTACTCTCGGCGGCATGACGAAGGGTGTAACACCTTTAGAGTTGACAAGTGCTTACGGAACTTTTGCCAATAAAGGTATTTATGTGCAGCATACTGCCATCACAAAGGTTTTGGATCGTAACGGCAAAATTTTAGAGCAAGCAGATCCGCAAGGTAAAATCGTACTCAGTGAAGAAGGCACAGCAGATTTGACAAGCATGTTAGAAGATGTAATTTTACGCGGCACCGGTAAACGTGCTCAAATTGGCAGACCGGCAGCAGGCAAAACCGGCACAACTTCCAATTATCACGATGCCTGGTTTGTTGGATACACGCCGGATTTAGTCGCCGGTGTTTGGGTTGGCAATGATAACAATACGAGTCTTGACGGAATTATGGGCGGTCAAACACCTGCTGCAATTTGGAGCAATTTTATGCAAAATGCGCTTGCTGATGTTCCTGTTCACGATTTTGATGATCTTGTTGTTTACAGACGAAACAGTAAAACTATAAATGAATTACGCGACGATAACAGCAGTAATGAGCGAACTAACAGACGCCGCAACAGAAATTATGATGATTCTTATGAAGAATCGACGCCACGTCGTCGTGAATCTACTCAATCGCAGTCACAATCTCAACCACAACAGACTTATGAGGAACCACAACGCCAATCTCAACCTGAACCGCAACAAACTTATAATGAGCCAACTTATTCTGAACCGCAGAACTCGTCAGCACCTCAAAGAGAGATGACGCCGGAACCGGTATATAATGAGCCTGAACCTGAACCGGTTTACAATGAACCACCACCTTCAAGAAATCCGGTTTCAAATGATTACTCAGATGTTCCAACACCTGGCGGCGATACCGTTAAAGGACGATGATAGTAAAACTCATGCTTATTTTGTGAATATAAAAAAATTTTTTGAAAATTTTAAAATTACTATTGCATTTTTCTAATCGTTTGTGCTATACTAATTGCAGTTAATGAGTCGGAGTTAAAAAACTCTGCTAAATAATACTTTATATGTTTTAGGAGGTTGATGTCATGCCGTTAATGAATACAAAGGCAATGTTTGACAAGGCTTATAATGGTGGTTATGCTATTGGTGCTTTCAACGTCAACAACATGGAAATCGTTCAAGGTATTACCGAAGCTGCTGGAGAGCTTAAAGCTCCAGTAATTCTTCAAGTTTCAAAAGGTGCTCGCGCCTATGCAAATCACACTTATCTTGTAAAATTAGTTGAAGCTGCCGTTAAAGAAAATCCAGATATTCCAATCGCTCTGCATCTTGATCATGGTGACACCTTTGAACTCTGTAAAAACTGTATCGATGGTGGCTTCACCTCCGTTATGATCGACGCTTCCTCCAAACCATATGAGGAAAATGTCGAATTAACTCAAAAAGTTGTTGAATACGCTCATAAGTATGACGTAACTGTTGAAGCTGAGCTTGGAACTCTCGCAGGTATTGAAGACGAAGTTCAAGTTGAGCATGGCGCAGAAGCATACACCAAGCCAGAAGAAGTTGAAGATTTTGTAAAGAAGACCGGTTGCGATTCACTCGCAATAGCTATTGGAACTTCACATGGTGCTTACAAGTTCACTCCGGAACAGTGCACTCGTAATGCTGAAGGTATCCTCGTTCCTCCACCTCTCAAATTCGAAGTTCTTGAAGCCTGCATGAAGAATATTCCTGGCTTCCCAATCGTCCTTCATGGCTCATCTTCAGTTCCTCAAGAGTTCGTTAAGATGGTCAACGATTACGGCGGAAAGATGCCGGATGCAGTTGGTATTCCTGAAGAACAACTTCGCAAAGCTGCAAAACTCGCAGTCTGCAAGATCAACATTGACTCTGATATTCGTCTTGCTCTCACCGGTACACTTCGCAAATACTTCCACGATCATCCAGATCACTTTGACCCACGTCAATATCTTAAACCAGCTCGTGCGGCTGTCAAAGAGATGGTCGGTCACAAGATTAAGGAAGTACTTGGTTGCGATGGACATGCTGCTGAGATTATTGAAGTTTATAACGCAAAATATAAGAAATAATTCTTCCTTTTAAAACTAAGTAAAAAATTTTTCGGATTAAAATAAAAAATAAAGACTGTCATTTGCTTGGCAGTCTTTTTAACTTTACAACTTTGCAATATTTAAACACTTTACAAGAAAAATTATTTAATATTGTTGAAATTATCAAAACATAATGTTACAATATTAATTAGATTTTTAGTAGTTATTTATAAGGAGGATTTTATTATGATGGACGATAAGGATTGGGAACTGTTTAAACAAAAATTAGATCAGAGAACCGGAATTGATTTACGGCTTTATAAAGAACCGCAGATGAAACGCCGTATCAGCAATCTTGTAACACGTGCTGAAATGGATTCGTTTGTAAAATATTTCGACAAAGTATCTCAAAATAAAGATGACTTCGCCGAATTTATTGAATATTTGACTATTAACGTCTCGGAATTTTTCCGTAATCCAGATAAATTTGATCTGATTGAGAAGGAAATTATTCCATATCTTATGAAAAGTTCACCAAAACTTAATATTTGGAGTGCCGGCTGTTCAATCGGTGCAGAACCTTATTCACTGTCAATAATTATGAAAGAATTAACGCCAAATGTTCGTCATAGAATCCTTGCTACTGACCTTGATATTGATATTCTCTCAAAAGCCAGAAAAGGTGTTTACGCTGATAATGAAATTAAAGCAATGCGAGCAGATAGAAAAACCAAGTATTTCACAAAAACTGCCGACGGTAAATTTGCCGTTAAACCGGAAATAAAATCTGTTGTTGAGTTTAAGCGTCACAATCTTTTAAAGGATCCGTTTGAAAAGGGTTTTGATTTTATTCTTTGCCGAAATGTCGTTATCTACTTTACTGAGGAAGCAAAAGATCAGCTTTATACTAACTTTTTGGCGTCACTTAAACCAGGCGGTTTGCTTTTCGTTGGTGCAACGGAAGCTATTCTCAATTTCCGTAAAATTGGATATACGAGCTATAAGCCGTTTTTCTATCAAAAGCCACTTAAGTAAAATAAATTGAGGTGCCGAAGATGTACGCAAATGAACAAATAGAGACCATAAATCGTGAAGATTTAAAAGTATTGCAACTGGAGCGCCTCAAAAAAACGGTTGAATGGGCGTATGAAAAAAGCGCTTATTACAATCAAGTTTTCAAAAAGCGTAAAATTAAACCAGATTGCATTCAATCATTGGAAGATATTCAAAAATTGCCGGTATTAAATCTCGCAACACTTCACCGAACAGACGCATTTGATATTTTGACTTTGCCGCTGTCAAGTGTCATGAGATTTAACCACGATATAGAATCAACCGGCGAATTGACTAAATTATACACAAAAGCTGATATTGTAAAAAATGTTGAAATGATGGTGCGTTGTTTGATAGCAGCAGACGTTATCAGAGGTTCGGTTGTCGGAATACAAGGCGATTTATCTGATAGTAAATTTTTAGATGTCCTTTATGCTTTGGAGTCTATAGGCGTAACCGTTGTTCCTCTCGGTACGGATTATCGACAATGGCTGCGGCTTATGGAACTTGTTAGTATAGACACTTTAATTACAACACCTCAACTCGTAATGCAGTTAGTCATTCAACTTCAAGCCGTTGGAAAAAATATTATTGATTATCCTATCTCGAAAATTTTCTGCATAAATACAAGCAATATTCAAAATCCACTGCAACAGCATATTCAAGAGCGTACAAATTCGATTGTTTATAATATGTTTGCTCCGCCGGAAATTGGTTTTGCCGGAATGATTTACCAATGCAGCGAAAGAAGCGGTTTACATTTGCAGGAAGATTATTATCTGCCAGAGTTGCTGCATTTTGACAGCGAAGAAGTTTTAAGCGAAAATGACAGAATGGGAGAACTTGTCATTACAACTCTTGCTGCACAAGCAATGCCTTTGATTCGCTATCGTACAGGTCAAGCTGTTCGCAGAATGAGTGATCCTTGCAAATGTGGAAGAACTTTTACGAGAATTGCAACACCTTACACGAGAAGTTAATTGAGAATTGGTAGTTTGGAGTTATAAAATTTTTTCCGGCTGCCGATTCTTATTTTTATAAAGGTGATAAATCACATGAAATTTATACATACAGCAGATTGGCATTTAGGCAAAACTTTAAAAAATCAGTCTTTGATTGAAGATCAGCGTTACATACTTAAAAAATTCTTGCAGATAGTCGATGATAATAAAGTTGACGCGATTGTAATTGCCGGCGACATTTATGATAGAAATATTCCGCCGGAAGAAGCTGTGGATTTATTCAACTGGATTTTAAACAAGCTCATAATTGAACGCAATTTGCCTGTACTTTGTATTTCAGGCAATCACGACAGCAAAAGCCGTTTAAATTTCGGCAGCAGAATTTTTGATAATTCAAATTTGCATATTCGGACAAAACTTATTGCTGATATGACGCCGGTTGTTTTAAATGATGATTATGGTGAAGTTTATTTTTCGTTAATTCCATATTTTGAGCCAATCGATGTTAAAAAACTTTTCAATCTTGATGATGAAACTGAATTATCTTACGATGAGGCCGGAAAAATTCTCGTTGACGCTGCACGTTCAAAAATTCCGTCTAATTCTCGCAGCGTTGCTGTAACTCATGCTTTTATAACGGGCGGCGTCGAATCCGGTTCCGAAAAGAAATTGCCTGGCGGTCTCGGTCAAGTCAATCCTGCTCATTTCAAAGATTATAATTACACGGCGCTTGGTCATTTGCATGGTTCAACTTTGACTAATAAAAATATCAGGTACAGCGGTTCTTTGTTGAAATATTCATTTGACGAAGAAAAACAATCAAAAAGTGTTACAATCGTTGAAATTGATAGCAGCGGCAATGTTAAAGTTGATTATAATTTGCCATTGACACCGATCAGAGATGTCAGAGTTATTCGCGGCAGCATTGAAGACATTTTGAAAGTTGAGCCAAAGTCTGACGATTATATTTCTGTGCAGTACGAAGGTCTCAACGTACCAAATTTAAATGCAAAATTGCGTAATAAATTTATAAATCTGCTGGAATTTAAACCGGCTGATAAAAATTCAGCGCAATTTGAAGATACAATAAAACGTCAAGAAAATATTTCCAATGTTGAGCTTTTCAAAAATTTTTTTAAGGCAACGACCGGCGACAATTTGAACGAAGAAGAACTTTTTGCAGTTACAACACTGATTGAGGATATGGAAAAAAGCAATTATTAATTTAAAGTGATATTGTTTATTAATGAGTGAGGTATTTTAAATGCGGCCAATCGAACTTAAAATTTCGGCTTTCGGACCATATGCAAACCGTCAATGTTTAAATTTTGCCAATGGATTAGCCGGAAGCAATTTATTTTTGATACACGGTCCAACTGGTTCCGGTAAGACTACAATTCTTGATGCAATGTTGTTTGCGCTTTACGGTAGCAATCGAATTGGCAATGGACGTGACGCAAAAATGATGCGCTCCGAACATGCCGACGCTGATACACCGACGGAAGTCGATTTTACGTTTGCACTTGGCGAAAAAAATTATAGAGTTAAACGGACTTTTTCGCCGGATTTGAAAAAGAGCAGTGCCGAGTTCTATGATTTAAACGGCAATTATGATGTTATAACCAAAAATGTTTCCGAACATATTGAAAGTTTAATTGGATTCGGCAGTGAACAATTTAGACAGGTCATTTTGTTACAGCAAGGCGAGTTTAAAAAATTTTTGTTTTCCAAAACCAATGAGCGGCAAGGTATACTTGATGTGCTTTTTAATGCCAGTTTTTACAAAAAAGTTGAGGAGCAGCTAAAAAAGCAATCTGAAATATATAAAAATGAATTGGAAAAAATTCAATCACAACGTCGAGAACGGCTTTCAGAATTTGAAGTTGAGAGCGAGGAAGATTTATTAAAACTCATAGAAACAACGGCAGAAGAAGTTAAACAAGCGCAAAATTTAATACAAGAGTTGGATAAATCACGCAAAACGGCACGAGATGAACTTGAAAAAGGTCGTACACTCTATCAAAAATTTGTTGAATTTGCCGAAGAAGTTGACAAATTAACTGCAGCAAATAAAGCACTTGAGAAGACCGCAGGAGAATTGCAGACGGCTAAAGTCGAATATGATAAGCAAAAGAATCTTGAATCTGAGCGTAAACTTTACGAAAAAAATATTGATGAGCTTAAAAAAATTCGTGATCGTCTGTCTGAATTTCAAAAGGCAAAAAAAGATTTAGAAAACGCTGAGACACTTAAAATAAAAAAGACCGCTGAAATTGAAAAACTTAACAAAACTATGTCGGCTTATGAAAATCGACTCAATGAATTGGTCAACGAGACAAAATTTTTTTCCAAGTCAGCGGCAGATTTTGAAAAATATAACGCTTTATTCAAAGAATGTGAAGCACGAGATAAATTAGTCAAAGAAATTGAAAATTTGACTGCACAAATTGAGTTAGCTCAAAAAAATTCCGCAATGATTGAGGAAAGGCGAGCCAATCAACAACGAAACGTTGAGCAGTTAAAAGAGTTTGCAAGATTAGGCAGAGCAGCACTTTTGGCAAAAGATTTGCAAGATGGTCAACCTTGCCCGGTTTGCGGTTCAACAATTCACCCAAAACTTGCCGTATCAAAAGAAATAATCCCAACTGATGAAGAAATTCAGCGCAGTGAAGCGGAATTAGATAAACTCACTAAAAAAATGGCGGCAGCAGATAAAAAACTTGCGGAATATAATTCAAAATTGCAAATGCAGAAGGAGACGTTAGCGCAAAAAGGCGATGTCGACAATACCGAAGAAGTCAAAAAGAAACGTCAAGAGGCGCAGACGGCTAAAGAAAAATTCAAGGAAAGCAGCGAAAATTTTCAAAAAGGACAACAATTTTTTAAAGACGTTAAAGATGAATTGAAAGCCAAAGAAGATGAATATAAACAGACGGTTGAACTGGCTGCAAAATTGAAAGGCAGCATTAAAGAAATGGAACGCCAAATTGTTCAACAATATAGAGATGAAGGCGGCATTCAAAAATTGGAAGTTGAATTAAAAAATGCTACGACAATTCTCAACGAAATGATGACAGCTTGGACAAAAGCGGAAAAAAATTATCAGTATCTCGAAAGGCAACTGGCAGCGCAAAAGTCAACCGTTAATGCAGTTAAAGAGGCACACGAGAAATTAGCTGAAGCCTTAAAAGACAAAGTAAAGCCGGATATTGAAGCGTTACAAAAAAAATCATCTGAAGCGGATTCAGCTTGGATAACTCAAAATAAAAAGACTTCCGAATTAAATTCAAAATCCGAACGTCTCCAAAAAATTCTTCAAATACTTGGCAACATGGCGAAGCAATCAGAACAATATGAAAAAGACTTTGCAATTTGGTCAAGACTTTCTAAGGTTGCAAATGGCGACAATGCACAGAGAATGAAATTTCAAACTTACATACTTAATGCGATATTTCAACAAATCATTTATGAAGCAAATCAGCGGCTTAAAATTATGAGCGATGAGCGTTATCGACTGGAATATAAAGTACCGAAAAAAGTTGCACAGAATAAATTTTACGGTCTTGATTTTGAAATTTATGACGAATTTACAGGCACAACACGACCGGTCGAAACGCTTTCCGGTGGCGAATCTTTTTTAGCGTCACTTTCTTTGGCACTTGGATTGGCGGACGTTGTGCAGAATAATGCAGGCGGAATTAAATTAGATACGATTTTTATTGATGAAGGCTTTGGGACACTCGACGGCGATACTTTGGATATGACAATCAGAGCGCTGAACGATTTGCAAAAAGACGGTCGCCTGGTAGGAATTATTTCTCATGTTGAAGAATTAAAACAGCAAATCAAATCTAAACTTGAGATTATAAAATATAAAACTGGCAGCTACGCTAAATTTACGTAATAATTCGTAGATTGTCAAATTAGGACAGGTGTTATGAGTTCAAGAGGAAAAATTTTATTATCAATATTTGGCATAGCTTTTGTTGCGCTTATAATTTGGGTTGTTCAAACGACGCCGGATTCTCCACCGCCGATTGATAAAGTTAAGCCGCCTACAAGCATGGAATATGAAGGCAATACAATCAGCGAAGAAGTCAACGGCGTAAAAATTTGGGATTTAACGGCGGATAAAGTCACGATAGATATAAAGACTCAAAATGCAGAACTTCAAAATATAGTTGGTCATTTTTATCAAGAAGACGGAAAATCCATTGAGTTAAACGCTGATTATGGAACTTACGAAAACGATAATAAAAATGTACATGTTGAAGGTCATGTTATTGTTACAACAAGTGAAGGAGCAAAGTTGACAAGTGGAAAGTTAGATTGGATTAGCAAAGATGAAATTTTAATTGCGAGTGACAAAGTTAAAATTTTAAAAGATGATGTTCAGGCAACAGGTGACAGAGCCGAGAGTAAAGACGGTTTTCGACGTTTTCTGCTCAAAGGTCGTGCACATATAATTAAAGGTATTAAAAATAATTCGGAAAATAAATAAAATTATGTTATAATAAGGGTATTAAATATCAGGAAAGTGTGATACAAATGAAAGTATTGGTGACAGGAATTACCGGTCAGCTTGGTTTTGATGTTTTAAATGAATTGCATAATAGAAATATCGAAGTTATCGGAACCGCAAGAAAAGATTTTGACTTGACAAATGAAAATAATATCATAGATTTTATAACGGCTAAAAAACCTAATGCCGTCATTCATTGTGCAGCGTATACTGCTGTTGATAAGGCAGAAGATGAACCAGAATTGGCAATGAAGGTCAACGGAGCGGCAACCGAAGCTATCGCTAAGGTCTGCCATGACATTAACGCCAAGATGATTTACATCAGTACAGATTATGTATTTCCGGGCAATGGCGATAAACCTTATGAAATTGACGATGAAAAAAATCCGCCTAATGCGTACGGTCTTTCTAAACTTGCCGGCGAAGAAGCAGTTATAAAAAATCTCGACAAATATTTTATTGTAAGAATTTCTTGGGTGTTTGGGCTTAATGGCAAAAATTTTGTAAAAACCATGCTTCGGTTAAGTGCGACAAAAGATAAATTGACAGTTGTCAACGATCAGATTGGTTCGCCTACGTTTACTGCAGATCTTGCAAATTTGCTGGTTGATATGATTCAAACTGATAAATATGGCATTTATCACGCGACAAATGAAGGTTTCTGTTCTTGGGCTGAATTTGCTGCGGAAATTTTTAGACAGGCAGATATCAATACTGAAGTTATTCCGATACCTTCGAGTGCTTATCCGACAAGAGCGATTAGACCTAAAAACTCACGCTTGAGCAAAAAGAGTCTTGATAAAGCCGGTTTTAAGCGACTGCCAAGTTGGAAAGACGCAGTTGGACGTTATTTGATTGAGTTATCATCAGTGGAAACTTTAAAAGGTTAAAATTTTAACTGAATTTGTGTTGAATGAGAGGTGAGCAGCAATGCGGCTTGAAGAATATTTAGTCGAACTTCAAAAAGTATCAACTTTAAGTTTGGTGCAGGAACGAGAATTGTGGCGACAATTTAAAATTCATCAGAATACCGCAGCAAGGCAAAAATTGATTGAGTCGTATCAGCCGCTCGTCTTTAAAACCGCAATGCCATATCGTGATATGGAAAATATTATGGACGTGATTCAGGAAGGCACCGTCGGACTGATCGAGGCGGTTGAAAGTTATGACTTCAGTCGAGGTGTAGCCTTTAGTCTTTATGCGGTGCACAGAATACGTGGACGAATGATTGATTTTTTGCGTCGCGAAGGCAAAGTTGACTTGCCATGTGAAGCTATGGATTTTACTGAACAAGCTATAAACTTTGCGGACTCAATGCCGACAATATTTGAGCAAGTTGAAACGCACGAAATGATTGAGCGATTGCGAAAGGCCATGAACAGGTTGCCGCAAAACGAAAGGGCGGTACTTGAAAGCATATATCTTGAGAGCGAGGAAGCAAGGACCGTAGCGCGGAAGCTGGAATTGAGCATATCGCATATATATAGACTTCAAAAACAAGGTATCCGGCGCATTCGCGGCATGTTATCAAGGTTTATGCAAAAGTTTTGAGGTGATTCGATGAAGATTGCGGTTATTGATGTTGGCGGCACTTTTATTAAATACGCCTGCATGACAGAATCGGCGGAAATGATTTTTCGTGGCAAAGTCAAAACGCCAATTAGTGGTCGCGATGAATTTTTAAATGTGCTTGTTGAAATTTATCAATCAATGCCGGAAGTTGAAGGCATTGCGATTTCGTTGCCTGGAATAATTGACGCTGAACGTGGTTACTGTGTCACGAGTGGCGCTTTGAAATTTAACGATAACTTTGCGATTGTTGATGCCCTAAAAAGGATTTGTTCGGTCAACATCACTGTGGAAAATGACGCAAAATGCGCGGCACTTGCCGAAGTGAGACTTGGAAGCCTAAAAGATGTCAACGACGGCTTTGTTATGGTCTTTGGAACTGGAATTGGCGGCACGTTCATTAAGAATCGCAAGATTCATAAAGGTCATCACTTTTCTGCCGGTGAAATTTCGTTTATTGTGACGGACAAAGACGGCGACATCATTGAAAGTAACATTTTCGGTAGTCAATGCGGCACGCTCGGTCTTTGCAAGATGTATGCGGCGGCTAAAAAAATTTCGATTGCGGAAGTTGACGGAATTAAATTTTTTGATGATGTTCATAATGGTGATGAAGTAGCAATTAATTGCCTTGATAAATTTACAAGGCGAATTGCGATTCAGATTGCTAACCTTCAAAATATACTTGATCCGGAAAGATTTGCGATTGGTGGCGGAATAAGTGCTCAAAAGATTTTTATTAACTCAATCAGAAAGCACCTAGAGGAAATTTATAATAACGCTGAATTTAATTTGCCGCGACCGGAAGTTGTTGCCTGCGAATTTTTGAATGACGCAAATTTAATCGGCGCTTTACAATTTCATCTTGAAAAGTTTTGAGTTATCACAACATATTAAAAACCTTGACTTTCTTTTGGCATTTTGTTATATTAATGAAAATTTTAGTTTCATTTTTGTTAGGTGTTAAGAATGTATTTTTGTAATGAATTAAAAAATTATAATGATTTAGTTTTAATGTTATCATTTAAAAATGAAATTTACATGGAGGGGGGGGGGTAAAACTAACCATAATCTCAATTTGTTTTGTTGTACAGCTCTTTTTGTGTTGAAAAGAGTTGTTTTTTTGTTTGTAAATATTCAGATTGGAGGCGAGGGCAATTAATATTTTGTGTCATCGTGGAGTTTGGCATTCCAAAGAAGAAAAAAATACCTTATTGGCTTTGAAACGTTCCCTTGAATTAAATTACGGATTTGAAAGTGACGTTCGCGATTATTGCGGAAAATTGGTAATTTCACATGATATGGCTGATGAAAATTCACCTGCACTTGAAAATGTTCTGAACCTTCTGGCTGAAACTGATGACAGATATTGCTTTGCAATTAATATAAAAGCTGACGGCCTAGTATATCCATTGAAAGAACTTTTGCAACATTATGGTTTAAAAAATTATTTTACTTTTGATATGTCATTACCTCAAATGATATGGTATAAGAATGCAGGTTTAAAGTTTTTCACACGACAAAGTGAGTTTGAAAAAATTCCGCTTTTATATGATGAGGCAACAGGTGTATGGTTAGATACTTTTGAATCAGATGATTGGCTGACGATTGAATTAATCAATAAACATTTGAAAAACGGCAAAAAAGTTTGTATAGTTTCGCCTGAACTTCATGGCAGAGCTCCACAAAAACTTTGGTCAAAATTAAAACCATTGAAAAATCCTAATTTGTATATTTGCACGGATTTGTCAACAGAAATTAAAGATTTTTTTGGGAGGTGTCAATGTTGAAAATTAAAGCAATTATCTTTGACATGGACGGCGTTTTAATTGAAGCAAAAGATTGGCATTATGAAGCATTAAATAAAGCATTAAGGCTGTTTGGATATACAATCAGTCGCTATGAGCATTTGGTAACTTATGACGGATTGCCAACACGCCAAAAACTGGAAATGTTGACGATTGAACGTAATCTTCCAAGAGCGTTACACGGTTTTATAAATGAAATGAAACAGATTTATACAATGGAGATTATTTATCAAAAATGCAAGCCAACATTTTATCATGAATATGCACTTTCAAAACTCAAATCAGAAGGCTATAGATTGGCAGTAGCTTCAAATTCGATTCGTAATTCGGTTGAAATGATGATGGAAAAGAGCCGTCTTTCACAATATTTAGAGTTTATGTTAAGCAATCAAGATGTTACAAAGTCAAAACCGGATCCAGAAATTTATTTAACATCGATTTCAAAACTTGGATTAGAACCTTTGGAGTGTTTAATAGTTGAGGATAATCCTAACGGCATTAAGGCAGCAAAGGCTTCAGGTGGACATGTTTATCAAGTTGAAAATGTCAGAGATGTAAATTATCAAGCGATAAAAGCAGCAATAAAACAAGCTGAAGAAGGAAGTGAAAAATTAAAATGAATGTTGTAATTCCAATGGCAGGAGACAGTAAAATTTTTAAAGATTCAGGTTTCAAATACAATAAAAACTTCACTGAAATAAATCGAAAACCGTTATTTCAACATGTGTGTGAATCCGTGCTCAAATTACAGGCAAACAAGTTTATATTTATCGTAAATCAAGAAGACGCACGCAAATATCATATTGATCGTTCATTGAAACTGCTTTCGCCGAAGTGTCATATAGTGGTAACGGAAGGCAAAACGGCCGGTGCAGCATGTAGCGTTCTTTTGGCAGCGGAACTCATAGATAACGAGGAAGAATTAATCATAAATAACGGTGATATGATATTGGAATTAGATGTTCCGGCTATAATTGACAAGTTTCGTGCGGCAAATTGGGACGGTGGGATAATCACTTTTGAATCAGTTCACCCTCGTTGGTCATTCGTTAGATTAGATGAAAACGATTATGTCATTGAAACTGCCGAAAAAAATCCTATCAGCAATTACGCAACGACAGGAGTTTATTATTTTAAACACGGTTCAGATTTTATATTTGGTGCTAAAGAGATGATTCGCAAAGATTCTAACGTTGAAGGCAATTATTATGTTTGTCCGGCGTACAACGAAATGATACTAAAACAAAAGATTATTGGTTGTTACAAAATAGATAATTCCCTTTATCACCCGTTGACAACACCAAAAGAAGTTGACGAGTATGAAGAATATCTAAAAGCAAATGAAAGACGAGGTTGTAACAGTGAAAAGTTCCAAATTGAGTGATATGGTGCGCGGTTGGTTTGTAGGTAATTTTGATCCTACACTTTATCGTACTAATGATGTTGAAGTTGCGGTGAAAACTTATAAAGCCGGAGATATGGAAAGCGCACATTATCACAAGATCGCAACAGAAATAACTGTTGTAAATGAAGGTAATATCCGAATGTTTAACAAAGTTTGGAAACGTGGTGACATAATCGTTGCCGAACCGAATGACGTTACGAGTTTTGAGGCTTTGACGGAAGCGGTTTTGACGGTTGTCAAATTACCTGGTGCAAATAATGATAAATATCCGGCTGAAGAATAATCATTGAATATGGAGTGATAAAAAGTGTTAAATATTGTCATACCTATGGCAGGACGTGGCAGCAGATTTGCAAATGCTGGTTATCAAATGCCAAAACCACTTATTGATGTTCATGGTCATTATATGATTGAATGTGTAACGGAAAATATAAGACCGAGTAGCGAACATCGTTTTATTTATCTTTGCTTGACAGAGCACCTTCAAAAATATGACTTGGAAACAAAACTCAATTATATTTCACCTAATTGTATAGTGGTGCCGGTTGACAAAGTTACTGAAGGCGCAGCTTGCACCGTGTTGCTTGCTGAAAAATTTATTGACAACAATGAGCCTTTAATGATTGCAAATTCCGATCAGTACGTTGACATTAATATTAATGATTATCTTGCAGCAGGTAAAGGATACGACGGTCTTATAATGACAATGTTTGCTGACGATAATAAGTGGTCGTTCATAAAATATGACGAATCACGAAATGTAACAATGGTGCGTGAAAAAGAAGTCATTTCAAATGAGGCAACTGTTGGAATTTATAATTTTACACATGGTTGCGATTATGTTAAATATGCTCATGAAATGATTGATTCCAATCTTCGTGTCAATAATGAATTTTACGTAGCGCCGGTTTACAATATGTTAATTGATGACGGTAAGAAAATTACTTTTTACAATATCGGTTCATTAGAGGCAGGAATGTATGGGCTTGGTGTGCCAGAGGATTTAAATAAATTTTTAAACAATCCTTTGTCAAAGAAAATTTTTAAAGGAAGATAATTTAATGTTTGATATAATAAAAGTAAATCGACTTGTTGAAATGACAGAGCGTCTTTCAAAGGCATATCCAAAAGTTTATTTGGTACTTGAAGAATTTAATATTGATGCAATTCCAATGTTAAAGTACGCAAAATTTAATCTTCGAGCGGTTTTACAAGAAGCACAAGAATCAATATCAAAAAACATATTGGGCGTTCCATTGATGAGGACTGTCGACGCCGTAAAATATTTTGACCGCAAGTCAATGATAGTTATTGTAAAAAAATCGCCATTAGCCGAACCGCTTAGAGAAATTACAACTAACGTTGCAAATAAACAAATTACATTACCGGCATTAATACTTTCAACAGAAGAAGTAAGTGCCATGCTTGATAGAATGACGCTTATGAATTTGTATAATCAATATAACATAAACGGCGTAAATATTATTGGCAATCAGTTGATAAGGTTAATGCGCGGATTACAAACATTTACCGGAGTTGATTATCATTTAAAGTACCAATTATATGGACCGGAAAATAATATTGCCAAGATTTTTGATATAGATGACACGGCTATTGTAATTCAAGGTCCGTTAATGCATGAAAATAATTTTACAATTAAAACCGCTCAAACTTATCGCACACGCTATCCAAACATTCCTATAGTTATATCTACATGGAAAGGCGAGGCCAATGATGACTTCCGAAATGCATGTAAAAATATTTCTGTGGTACTGCTGGAAAATGATCTGCCTGAAGACGAGGCTTATTCTCACGTAAATCATCAAATTAAAAGTTCATATGAAGGCGTTAATTATATAGTCAAGAATACGAATGTAAAATATATTTTAAAAACTCGAACAGATCAAAGGATTAATCGTCCTGATTTTTTGATGTATTTTAGAAATTTACAAAAAGCATTTCCGCCGATTGATAACAAATTAGAAGGTCGATTAGTTGTCATAAATAATGCAAATACGCACATTTGGATTCCATTTTTTATTAGTGATTTTTTGGCTTTCGGTTTTACATCGGACATATTAAAACTTTATTCTTTGAAACTTCAAGATACAAAGAGCGGCGAATCAAAATATTTTTCTCATCATAGAAACAGATTTGAATATCATATCAGAGCAGTTCTTGATAAATCAAAATTAAATTTCTACGCTTTTCTGCCTCTTATTTCATCTTTGTCTAAACAAAATCGGAAACTATATAATTTCAATAGAATGAATAAACGTTTTTTTACTCCGGAAAGTTATATAATGAAAAGTTTTTATGAAAAACATATTGCACCTATAGATTATACAAAATATCTTGAAACTTATTGGAAGTTTATGCGTGATTATCTGATAGTTGCAGATAGTGAAACGTTTCTTTTTGATTGGCAAAAATATAACACATATTTTACATATCAAGACTTTGAGGGAAGTCATTTCGATCATGGAAAATGGCTACACTTGTACAACAATCTTAATATTTAAAACATTTTAACGATGTTTGCATAAATTATCGCTCCAATTATTCGGAGTGTTTTTTTGTACGATAGATTCAGTTAAAATTATTATGTAAGGCAGGAAAAAATTAATGCGGTGTTGAATATTTTTATAAATGTTTTGACATCAAAGCACGAAAGCGATAAAGAGGGCGATATAATGATTAACGAGACACTGCAAAAATTATTGATTGTTGATGAATCTGAAAACAATCGCATTGCTATTAAAAATATTTTACAAGATGAATATGAATTTGTAGAAGCTGCAAGCATTGAAGAAGCAATTAACACAATCGAAAGATGTACGATTGATGTTGTGCTTGCTGATTTAAAATTTATATCGCAACTCAAAGACAATGATAAAATTTTACAAATTCCTCTTATCGCAATGGTAGATTCAAGTGATGTTGACGCCGGAGCAATAGCTATAGAGAGCGGTGCTTTTGAAGTTATTGCAAAGCCTCTTAATCAGACCTTAGTAAGTTATCGGATTCACAATGTAATTAAACATTTTAAAGACGCTGAGAGTGTGCAGATTTTGAAGGATAAGCAAATTATTGAAATGCACAAATATGTTGAAATGGACGCTTTGACAGGACTTATCAATCGTGAGACTTTTTACAAGCGTGCAGCGGCACTTATGCAGGTAAACATTGAAACTAAATATTATATAATTTACTTTGACATATCTTGTTTCAAGGCTATTAATGATTTGTTTCACATTGAGACTGGTAATTTGATTTTAAGGACAGCAGCAAATTATTTTAGAACGGTCATTGATCCTAAAGTTGGATTATGCAGCAGAATTGAGGCAGATCATTTTATTATTTGCGTTCCGCAGGATAAAATTGACATTGAAAAATTGATTATCGGTCTTGATGTTACAGTTCAGGCACTTGGCATTGGACATAATATTTTATTCTATGCTGGAATTTATCCGGTCAATAATCCTTCGCTTCCGGTCGATCAGATGTGTGATCGTGCGAATATGGCGCTTCGTAAAATTAAAGGCAATTATATGAATCGCTACGCTTATTATGATGCCGGAATGCGCGAATTAATGTTACAGGATCAAATGATTGTCAGAGATATGGAAACGGCACTTCAAGAAAATCAATTTTCGATCTTTTTGCAACCGATTTATGATATAAAGCGCAACACGATAAACAGTGCTGAAGCGCTTGTACGTTGGTTTCACCCGATCAATGGCATGATTTCACCTGGTAAATTTATACCGGTTTTTGAGCGAAACGGATTTATTGTTAAGACTGACAGATTTGTTTGGGAAGAAGTTTGTAAATTTATTCAACGTCAGCGCGAGGAAACGGGCGAGGTCACACCTGTCTCCGTTAATGTGTCGCGTCTGAACTTTTATAACCTTGACCTGTTGGAATTTTTACTTGGACTACTTGAAAGGTACGAACTTGAATCTTGGATGTTGAAACTTGAAATAACTGAAAGTGCATATATGGACAATTCTCATCAACTCATGTCAATTATAAAGGTCTTTCGCGAAGAAGGTTTTCCGGTACTTATGGACGATTTTGGCAGTGGTTACTCGTCGCTCAATATGCTTAAAAATCTGCCGGTTGACGTATTGAAAGTTGACATGGCGTTTGTACGCGAATTGGAAGAATCGGAACGTGCTTATATGATCTTGAAATTTATTATGAATTTAGCTAAAGATTTAGGAATGGACGTGATAGTTGAAGGCGTTGAGACGAAAAAGCAGTTGGATTATCTTGTACATCTCGGTGCTGATAAGATTCAAGGGTACTACTTCTCGAAGCCGCTGCCTGTACCGGAATTTAAAAAGTTGTTAAAAGAAAATAAAATTTGTAAGTGAGGGTTAAGTCTTATGAATCATATTAATGAAATTGTTTTAGATTTTGAGCCACGAAAAAATGTATTATCTAAAATTCCAGTAGTTCCTAATGAACCAGAGATGTCTGAATTTGAATCAGCGTTTCTTTGTGGTCTCTTGAAGAAATTTAAACCAAAAAAAGTTCTTGAAATTGGTGTAGCAGGTGGAGCTACTACCGCAATAATGCTACAATGTTTAGAGGATATAAAAGTAAGTAAGGGGGGGGGGAGAGAGATTATTACATGTACTCGGTAGATTTTTCTCAAAAGTTTTACCGGGATACAAGTAAACAAAGTGGTTTTATCGCAGAAGAAGCTAAAAAATTATTAAATTTGAAAAATCATAAATTTTATTTAGGTGCTGGAGTAACATCATTTTTAGAGGAAATAGGAAAAGATATAGATTTTGTTATGTTAGATACCATGCACATAACTCCAGGCGAAATTTTAGATTTTTTAGTAATTCTTCCTTATTTGAAAAGTAATGCTGTTGTTTGTTTACATGATGTAGCACTTTGTCAACGTGGTCCAGAAGCCAGGAATGCTACTGCAACCGGTTTGTTATTCAGTTCTGTAACGGCTGATAAAATGATCAATTTGATTCCAGATGATGGAAATATTAAATTTTTGTATCCTAATATCGGTGCATTTCAAATCAATCAATATACATTAAAAGAAATCATTAATGTTGTGATGGCACTTATGATACCCTGGTCGTATGTGCCTCAAAATATTGAATTGAAAAATTATACAAAATTTATACATCATTACTATGATAAAAATATTTGTAGTATTTATGATGAAATGGTAAAAATGAATCTTTATAACATGATTATGACGTCATATAAATAAAAGATTAAATTAATTTATGGTTGGGGGTAATTTTAATGCCGGCTATTAAAAAGGAAAATTTTGGAACACTTAGCAACGGACAAACGGCGTCAATTTACACACTTCGCAACAACAAGGGCAATGAGCTTAAAGTCACTGATTATGGTGCTCGTGTCGTGTCTTTGAGGTTTCGCAATAAGGATTTTGAAAACAAATTTGTGCTTGTTGGTTATGATAATGTCGCTGATTATGAAAAAGATGACAAAGGTCGCGGCGTAGTTTATGTTGACGGCATTGAAAATCTTGACAAAAAGATTTGGGATACTTCTGAGCATGTTGAGGGCGTCACTTTTTCGACGAGAGACGGCGACAAGGAAATTTCTGTCACTTATAGTATTTCAAACGACAATGAGATTAGCGTCAAATATGAAGGCAAGGGCGTCAACGATGTTACATCTTCGTTTACTTTCAGTGCCGACGTGATGACGAATCCTGACTTTAAAATCTTTTCTGACGAGTTTAAAGGCGGCAATTCCGGTGCATGGACACTTATTAATAAGCCGGCTGAAGTTGAATTTGTTGAAGGCATGTTTGGCTTTGATATTGGCTGTCCGATTGATTATTATGACGCAGGTCTCAAAAATGCGGCTGAAATTCTTTCTGATGAAGCGAATATGTTGTTGCAGATTTATGCCAATCAAGATAAAATTCACGTTGACAATGCTGACGGTGGTTTTGCGATTAAGACTTCGGGCAGTAAGTTTGATAACGGCGTAATTAAATCGCAAACAGTTTACGTTATTAAAAATAAATAAAGCACAAATCATAGTAACGAGCATTACAGTTTAGGGGGGTCTTTTTTTGAATATTCATGAATATCAGAGCAAAGCTATCCTCAATAGTTACGGTGTTGCGGTTCCCAATGGCAAGCCGGCTTTTAGCGTTGAGGAAGCTGTCAAGAACGCTGAAGAAATTGGGAGTAAAGTTATCGTTGTAAAGGCACAGATTCATGCAGGTGGTCGCGGAAAGGCAGGTGGAGTTAAACTTGCCAAGTCCATTGATGAGGTTAAAAATTATGCAGCAGAGTTGCTTGGCAAAGTTTTAGTTACTCACCAGACCGGACAAAGCGGCAAGAAAGTCAATCGCCTGTTGATTGAGGAAGGTTCAAATATCAAGAAGGAATATTATTTAAGTTTCGTCATTGACAGGCAAACGGCTCGTGTTGTGATGATTGGCAGTTCCGAAGGCGGCATGGAGATTGAAAAGGTAGCTGCCGAAATGCCGGATAAGATTGTCAAGGAGTATATTGATCCGGTGATTGGTCTTGCTCCGTTCCAAGCGTCAAGAATGGCTTATGCAATGGGTTTTCCGGCGGCGGCAATTCGCAAGGTGACTAAATTGATGAATTGTCTTTATAATGCCTTCATTGACAAAGATTGTTCGCTGGCTGAAATTAATCCGCTTGTTGTCACTGAAGATGATGACGTTATTGCACTTGACGCAAAACTTAATTTTGATGACAGTGCCATTTTTAAACACCCGGATATTGAGGAACTTCGCGACGAGACGGAAGAAGATTCTAAGGAACTTCGTGCGAACAAAGCCGGTCTTAGTTATGTCAATCTTGGTGGAAATGTTGCCTGTATGGTCAATGGTGCCGGTCTTGCAATGGCGACGGTTGATATTTTGAAGCATTACGGCGGCGAACCGGCTAACTTTCTTGATGTTGGCGGCGATTCCTCACCGGAAAAAATTGCTGAGGCGTTCCAAATTATGCTTGACGGCGGGCAGTCAAAGGGCATTTTCGTAAATATTTTTGGCGGCATAAATCGTTGTGACGCGATTGCAAATGGCATTATCGAAGCGGCAAAGATTATCTCCGAAGACGGAAAGTCAATTCCGGTGCCGGTTGTTGTTCGCCTTGAAGGTACTAACGTTGAACTTGGTCGTCAAATTTTGAAAGACTCACCGATTAAAAATGTCATTATGGCACCGACAATGGAAGACGGCGCTAAGGAGATAGTTCGTCTGGTTGAAGAAGCGACTAATTAATTAATTGTAGGTGAAATAAATATGAGTATACTTGTAAATAAAGATACGAAAGTCATTGTTCAAGGCATTACCGGCAAGCAAGCGACTTTTCATACGAAACAAATGATTGCATACGGCACCAAGATTGTTGGCGGCGTCACGCCTGGCAAGGCTGGTCAGCAGGTTGAAGGCGTTGCGGTTTTCAACACTGTCAAAGAAGCAGTTGAGGCTACAGGTGCTACGGCATCTGTCATTTACGTTCCGGCGAGGTTTGCGGCGGATTCGATAATGGAAGCTGTCGACGCGGCTCTTGATGTCGTCGTTTGCATTACTGAACACATTCCGGTGCTTGAAATGGTTAAAGTTCGCCGTTATATGGAAGGCAAAAAGACTCATTTGATTGGTCCTAACTGTCCGGGAATTATGACTACCGGCGAATGCAAACTTGGAATTATTCCAGGCAACGTGCAGAAAAAGGGTCATGTTGGATTGGTTTCACGATCTGGAACCTTGACTTATGAAGCAGCATTTCAACTCATGAACGCTGGAATTGGCATTACGACTTCAGTTGGTATCGGCGGAGACCCAGTTAAAGGCACTGATTTTATTGATGTGCTGGAACTTTTTAAAGCTGATCCGGATACTAAGGCCGTACTTATGATTGGCGAAATTGGCGGCAGTGCTGAAGAAGACGCCGCGAAGTGGATTTCCGAAAACATGCCTGACAAACCGGTGACGGCTTTTATTGCTGGTCGTCAAGCGCCGCCGGGTAAACGTATGGGTCATGCAGGTGCAATTATCAGCGGCGGTAAAGGCACGGCTGGCGATAAGATTAAGGCACTAAACGCCGTCAACATTCAAGTTGCAGACACAGTTGCTCACATTGGTGACACTGTGGTTGACACCCTTAAAAAAGCTGGAATTTACGACATTTGTCACACTTGCTAATCAATTATATTATTAGACAGGTTTTGATTGCCTGTATTTTTTTTGCGATTGATTTTTTTGCAACTATGAGATAAAATATAAAAATACTTGAAATGAGGAGTGAATTATTTTGTATCGAAAAGTTGATACTAATTTAAATTTTGCAAGTCGCGAAAGTGAAGTTGAAAAATTTTGGAAAGAAAATGACATTGCACAAAAGGCTATTGATAACCGTGAAGGCTGTCCGGATTATACTTTTTATGACGGTCCGCCGACTGCAAACGGTCAACCACACATTGGTCACGTTTTGACTCGCGTTATCAAGGACTTATTTCCGCGTTATCACTCAATGAAAGGTCAAAAGGTGCTTAGAAAAGCCGGTTGGGACACTCACGGGTTGCCGGTTGAAATTGAAGTTGAAAAGTTAATCGGTATCAGCGGCAAAGAGCAGATCGAGGAGTATGGGATTGAACCTTTTATCAAAAAATGTCGTGAATCCGTTTGGAAATATAAGGGCATGTGGGAAGAATTTAGCGGCGTTGTCGGTTTTTGGGCTGACATGGAGCACCCATATATCACTTACGAAAACGATTATATCGAGTCCATTTGGTGGGCATTGAAAAAGATTTACGAGCGCGATTTGCTTTACAAGGGTCATAAAGTCGTTCCGTATTGTCCACGCTGCGGCACTCCGCTTTCCAGTCATGAGGTTGCTCAAGGTTACAAAGATGTCAAGGAACGCAGCGCTATGGTTAAATTCAAAGTCAAAGGTGCTGACGCTTACTTTTTAGCCTGGACGACTACGCCCTGGACGTTGCCTTCAAATTTGGTTTTATGCGTCAATCCTGATGTCAATTATGTTAAAATTCAAGTTGGCGGCACTAATTATATCCTTGCCGAAGCGCTTGTTGACAGCGTATTTGCTGACATTGACGGCGATCGCAAAATTATTGAAAGATACAAAGGCAAAGATTTGGAGTACAAGGAATATGAGCCGCTTTATCCTTTTGCTGACGAGATCGTTGCCAAGAGCGGCAAGAAGGCATTTTTCGTGACTTGTGACGATTACGTTACGACTGAGGACGGCACCGGCATTGTCCATTGTGCTCCGGCTTTTGGCGAAGATGACAATAGGGTTTGTCGAAAGTACGATACGCCGTTTGTTCAATTCGTTGATACTAAGGGACTCATGACCGCCGAGACGACTTGGGCGGGAACGTTTGTTAAGGACGCGGATCCACTAATTCTTGATGACCTCAAAAAGAGCGGTAAACTTCTCAAGGCGCCGAAATTTGAACACAGCTATCCGCATTGTTGGAGATGTGATACGCCGCTTATTTATTACGCTCGCGAATCCTGGTTTATCAAAATGACCGCCGTCAAAGATGATTTACTTGCCAACAACGGCACCGTGAATTGGATTCCGCCTTCGATTGGCAAAGGCAGGTTTGGCGATTGGCTGGAGCATGTGCAGGATTGGGGGATTAGTCGCAACCGTTATTGGGGAACGCCGCTTAACATTTGGCAGTGCGATTGCGGTCATTTGCATTCGATCGGTTCCATTGCGGAGTTGAAGCAGTTATCAAAAAATTGTCCAGATGACATTGAGCTTCACAGACCTTACATTGACAAGGTGACTTTTGATTGTCCTAAGTGCGGTCATGAAATGCGTCGAGTGCCGGAAGTGATTGATTGTTGGTTTGACAGTGGCGCAATGCCTTTTGCTCAATGGCACTATCCTTTTGAGAATGTGGAAATTTTCAACGAGAGATTTCCTGCGGACTTTATCAGTGAGGCAGTCGATCAAACTCGCGGCTGGTTCTATTCGCTCATGGCGATTTCGACGCTGCTCTTTAATAAGTCGCCGTTCAAAAATTGCATTGTTCTTGGGCATGTTCAAGATAAAGACGGTCAGAAGATGAGCAAGTCAAAAGGCAATGCGGTAGACCCGATGACGGAGCTTAGGGCGCATGGTGCCGACGCTATTCGCTGGTATTTTTATATTAATTCTGCACCGTGGTTGCCAAACCGTTATCATGATGAAGCTGTCAAGGAATGTCAACGCAAATTTCTTGGCACGCTTTGGAATACTTATGCCTTTTTTGTCCTCTACGCCAATATTGACAACTTCGATGCCACTAAATATGAGATTGATTATGAAAAGTTGACTGTTATGGATAAGTGGTGCCTGTCCAGATTAAATTCTACGGTCAAGGCGGTTGACGATTTTCTGACTAATTACAAAGTTACTGAAGCGGCTAAATGTCTGCAGGACTTTGTTGAGCAACTTTCTAATTGGTACGTTCGCAGAAGTCGTGCCAGATTTTGGGCAAAGGGCATGGAGCAGGATAAGATCAACGCCTTTTTGACGCTTTATACTGCACTTGTGACGATTGCAAAGGCGGCGGCGCCTATGGTTCCGTTTATTACCGAAAGTATTTATCAGAATCTCGTCTGCTCAATCGACAAATCAGCGCCGCAGAGTGTTCATCTTTGCGATTATCCAACTGTTGACGAATCGTTGATTGATTCTGCACTTGAAAGCAACATGGAAACGGTTTTGGAAATTGTCGTGCTTGGTCGTGCTGCTCGTAACATCACAAATATTAAAAATCGTCAACCGATCGCTGATATGTTCGTCAAGACGCCGGTTAAGTTGTCTGACTTTTTCGTTGCGTCAACGTCAAGAATGTCGAATTTAAAGACGATATGGACGAATTTATTAAATATAATATCAAGCCTAATTTTAGGGTACTCGGCAAGAAAGTCGGCAAGGCGATGAAGGAAGTCAAGTCGCTTTTAGATAGTATTGACGCTGCCGCCTCTAAAGCTGAACTCGACAAGACCGGCGAATTGAAAATTAAATTACAATCCGGCGATGAAATTATTTTGACGAGCGAAGACATTGAAATTACAATGGAGCAAAGTGAAGGCTTCAACTGTCAGAAGTCCGGCGAAGTTACCATTGCGCTTTCCACGACGTTGACACCTGATCTCATTGAGGAAGGCTTTGTTCGTGAGATCATCAGCAAAGTGCAGACAATGCGCCGCGATTCCAATTTTGAGGTCATGGATAAAATCACTCTTTATGCTTACGGCAATGACAAACTCGTTGACATCATGAAACGCAACGAAGACGAAATCAAGAAGATCGTTTTGGCTGACAATGTTGAATATAACAAAACCGTTGACTTTGCCAAAGAATGGAATATCAACGGCGAAAATATTTATCTTGCTGTCAAGGTTGTTTAAACAGGCAGTGACATGGCAAAGGAAATTGAGAGAAAATTTTTAGTTGACAAAAATATTTTTAAGCCGACAGGTGAAGGTGAATGTATCGCGCAAGGTTATTTGTCCTCGATGCCTGAACGAACGGTTAGAGTCAGAATTAAAAATCAATGTGGATACTTGACCGTTAAAGGCAAGACCGACGGTATCAGCCGCAGCGAATTTGAATATAAAATACCTGAATCTGACGCCGAAGAACTGCTTAGATTATGCGAACCGTCAATTATTGTCAAACGCAGATATACTGTCAACGTTAATGGCTCTATTTGGGAAGTTGATGTTTTTGAAGGCGACAATGCCGGTCTTGTCGTTGCGGAAATTGAGCTGCAGTCAGAAGGTGAAGACTTTGTTAAGCCGGATTGGCTTGGCGCCGAAGTTTCATTTGACGCCAAATATTACAATTCAAATTTAAGCAAAAATCCTTATAAATTATGGAAGTCTTAAATTAAATTTAACTTTTTGAAAGCGTTATAAATTCCGTCGTCCATAACGGCACTTGTTACGAAAGTTGCGGCAGCTTTGGCGTCCTCACTGCCGTCACCGACACAAACACTCACGGCGCAAAAATTAAACATGTCGATATCCCATTTTGAATCGCCAAAAGCGATAGTCTCAGACCTGTCAACTTTAAGGTAGTCAAGTAAATCAGCAATTCCGCGAGATTTCGACAAATCCTTAACGCCAAAGTCGCCGAACAACGCAGTATCACCCTTACCACCCCAAGTACCAACTTTGAGATCCGGAAAATCTTCCTTAGCCGCAAGATAGTCATCATAAGTATTGAGGATAAAGCTGACCTTGTTGAGGTCGTCGCGATAAAGGTTGTCGCTGTCAAAAATCATATCGGGAAAAATCTTGCGAACGGTTATATCATTTGCGTCGTCTCTACCTTTATAGGCGGCGTATTTTTTTATGACCGGGTTTCCGGCACTCTCAAAATTCTCACTTGCAAAGAGACCGTTATTGCTCTCAAGATAAAATTCAAGTTTACGCCTGTGAAGCCAGTCAACAATTCGTTTACACTGTTCCAAAGTAATAAGTCGATGTACAACGACTTTGCCTTCACTTTCAACGTAGGCGCCATTGCCACCAATCATTCCGTCAAGTCCGATTGCCCAAATTTCGGGATAAATTTCAGCCTTAGAACGGCCGGTGCAAAGGTAAACCTTGTTGCCGTTTTGCCTTGCCTTGCGGATCGCCTCAACGGCGGATTGTGGCAGCCGGTTCTCATAGTCAACCAAAGTTCCGTCGACGTCAATAAAAATATCGCTCATTATATCCACACCTCAATTAATAATGCCGTGCTTAACCCTGTCGCGTTCTTCGGCTTTCTTGGCGTCGTTCCAGCGGTCCAGCGTGCCGGTTAAGTAGCCTGTGATCCTGCGGATACGCTCAAATTTCTCGCCTTGAAGTCTGTAGTTGAGATCAACCATGCCGTCCTGACAAAGCACAACCTCAATGGCACTGACGGGATCGCAAGTGTTGGTTCTGACATAATCGACATAATTTTTGGGCTCATTATCGCCAACGTCATCAAAGCCAACAAAGGTAAGCTCAACGCCGTCATAAAATTTAATCATAAAAACCACCGCCTCAATAAATTTAAAAAGATTCATTAAGACATTTTAACAAAGGGCAAAACGGCTGTCAAGTTAGAAATTGTTGATGACGTCCTCAACAGTTGGAGCATAAGAACCGGGTTGGCTAACGGCGATACCGGCAACGATATTGCTAAGTTTGGCGGCAAGTTCCAACTTAACACCTGCGGCAATGGCAAGCGAGGCAGCAGCACAAACGGCGTCGGCGGCACCGGCAGGATCAATAAGTAACTGCTGCTTAGTTCTAAAATGCTGACTGATATTAGGCGAGACAAGAGTCAAACCGTATCCACTGCGAGTCGCCAAAACGCTGCGAATTGCAAATTTCCTGCTGACATAATGCGCGGCGGCAAGAGAGGCGTTGTCGTCAGAGGCAGATATCGGCGAAAGCAGAATCCTATTGAGCTTGGCAACATTTGGCACGATATAATCGGCATGCTGATATTTGATCCAGTTGACGCCATAGGGCAGGATAATCACGGGCGTGCCATGCCAATGACAATCGGCAATGAGTGCCTGACAAAAATGTTCGGTGCAAACGCCCTTTTCATAGTCGGCGATAACTACGGCGTCAAGAGTATGATTGAGGTGCTTGTGAATATATCTGAGCAACTTTTCAAAAAGCTCATCGGGATATTGAGTATCCACCTCAAAGTCAAGCCGAAAAACCTGGTGATTCTTAGCAATGACGCGAACTTTGGTAGTAGTCGGATAGTCAGTAAAAAAAAGTCCGTGTGTGTCCGTATGACTTTTATAAAGCAGCTCCATTAAGGATTCGCAGTTGTGATCCCTGCCGACAAACCCGGCAAGCAGAGGCTTGGCACCTAACGCAGCCAGACAGCGTGCAACATTGGCACTGCCACCCGGACAGGCCTCTCGACGAGTTATCTTTGCAACCGGAATTGGCGCGTCAGAGGAAAATTTATCAAGCTTAGCAAGATAAAACTTATCCAACATCACGTCGCCAGCAACCAAAATGCGCTTGTTGCTGACAATTTCAAAGAATTTTGAATCAAACACGTTATCACTCCTATTGACAATTTTGCATTCAAATGATATGATAACATAAATTTTAATTAAAATCTAGGTGTTTATTTTGAAAATTATTTTAACAGGTGATAGACCTACTGGCAAGTTACATTTAGGGCACTTCGTCGGCTCACTCAGAGAACGTGTTAGGCTGCAGAACTCAGGTGAATTTGACGAAATTTATATTATGATTGCTGACGCTCAAGCTTTGACGGATCACGCAGACAATCCTTCGGGATAACGTCCTTCAAGTGGCGCTTGATTATCTTAGCGTCGGTCTTGATCCTAAAAAGTCCAATTTATTTATACAAACGAAAATTTCGCCACTCTTTGAACTTACGGCTTATTATATGAATCTTGTCACGGTTTCACGTCTTGAGCGCAACCCGACGGTGAAGGCGGAGATTGCTCAAAAGAACTTTGAAACGTCGCTACCTGTCGGCTTTTTGTGCTATCCTATCAGTCAAGCTGCGGATATAACGGCATTTGACGCAACGGTTGTGCCAGTCGGCGAAGATCAAGCGCCTATGTTGGAGCAGACCCGCGAAATTGTCAGAAAATTTAATGACACTTACGACAATGTTTTGGTTGAGCCGGAGATGTTGCTGCCGACTAATCAGATGTGTAGGCGGCTTCCGGGTCTTGACGGCAAGGCGAAGATGAGCAAGACGCTTAATAATTGCATATACCTTAGCGACGCGGCCGATGTTGTCGCCAAAAAGGTGATGACGATGTATACTGATCCTACGCACGTTAAGGCGAGCGATCCCGGTCATGTCGAGGGCAACACCGTTTTTACGTATCTTGACGCATTTTGCAGCGACATTGCGACCGTCAACGAACTCAAAGCCAATTATCAGCGCGGCGGTCTTGGTGATGTTAAGGTTAAAAAGTTCCTCATTGAGGTTCTTGATAGCATTCTTGCGCCGATTCGTGAGCGCCGAAGTGTTTATGCCGCTGATGTCGCCGAAGTTTGGAAAATCCTTAGTGAGGGCAGTCTCAAGGCAAATCTTAAAGCCGCTCAAACTTTGAGCCGTGTCAAGAAGGCTATGAAAATTGACTATTGCTGAGGTTCTCGCCACTCATTTAGCATGTGCCAATCATACAAATCATGATCCAGCGCCAGACTATAGTCCACTAGCGCCAAGAAGTCCTCATGATAGTACTTCTTTAGCCCCGTTGCCAGCGCAAATAACTTCGCTTCTTCGATTTCGCCGGCATAGAGCAGCTGATTGTAAATCATCTTGCAACGCGCAAGCTTATTTGATTCGTCGCAATTCCACATATCACGCTCTTTGAGTGACAGGTACCATTCCAACCAATATTTGAGATAGTATGACATTTTGTGCATTTGTTATTCCTCCACATCTAGCGGATCGCCGTACAGTCCCGGCATGGACAAAGATCACGCTACGTTAATTAAGTCACCGCGATACTGACCTCGCGGCACGGTCTACACATTTTTGACATTAACGGCGGCGGCACATTTGCTCAAAATGGTTGCTATCGAGCCTTTTAAGGCCATAAAGTTGCCAATTTGCATTCGTGTCACTTCCCGTTAATTAAGTCGCCGCGATACTGTCCTCGCGGTCCGGACAAACAGACAATTTTTGACGCTAACGGAGGCGATACGGATCACAGAAGTCATTGACGTAATCTGCGATACATTGCGTAATTGGCAGTGCAAGAGATCGAGTATAATTGAGGTCCGCGTTGTTACGAAGGTTTCCAACAAGGATTTCACAACACGGTATTTGCTGTGCACACAACTTATCGAAAGATTCGTAGTTACACTTGGTCATTTCGAATGACAGGAGTCGATATTTGATATATAATCCGAGTATGAATGATTGCCGTGTAATTTCGGAAGTGTAGAATTCGGGGTATTTGATCCGTCGACAGGACCCAGTCGTATCGCCGACTAATGCAGATAATCTGATGACCACGTCACCTTTTCGACCGTATTGATAGAGTTTCTGCAGCGAGACACCCTTGCAAACTGCAACGAGTGGCGCCAGTAATTTGATTCGGTCTGCGAGATCGCCGCAAACGTTGTACGGGGTTACTTCAGAGTGCTTACTAATCGGCGTACGAACTTGGGTAGTTGTTAAATAAATCATATGTATATCACCTTTCTATTGCGAATTTCAAGACGAAACC